>CALPIT020000077.1 GCA_943323705.2 Streptomyces griseus | reverse complement strand
CAGGAGACATTGCTAAGAAAATAATAAACCTCTGCGAAAACTCAATGCTCTCTATTCTCCGCGGTAAAAAAATTCGTGAATTCGTGGCTTAAAATAAACCTCTGCGAAAACTCAATGCCCTCTCATCTCCGCGGTGAAATCTCAATGATGAAACCTCAAACTCACAAATATATTTCTCCCAGCCGCATTAATTCCACTTGCAAAAGTTCGGTATTGAGTATCAAAAATATTATCAATACCTACTTGTACATGTAGTATTTTATTAAATTTATAGGATGCTCTGAAATTAGCAATCGCCCATGCCGGCATGCCTTCTGAAGTTGCATATTGTTCATTGTCTTCACCATTCAAGCAATAATCAGCAATTCTTTTCCATCCATTATAATTAACAATAAATCCAAATCTCCATTTTTGATATTGATAGTTGGCCTGCAAATTGGTCATGAAAGGAGGAATATGATCTAGAGGAGTGTTTACACTATCAGTAACAATTTCTCCACGGGTATATGTGGCAGCTATTGATAAATCGAAATTACGTGTAAAATTAATTTTCAAGTTAGAAGAGAAGCCATAGATAAAAGCATTTCGTTGATTTTGATTCGCCAATACCTGACTCATACTGCCATCATAGTTGATAGAATCTTTTCCATTGTAATTAAATGGTCTAGTAACAATAGCATCAAAAAATCGGGTGTAGTAAAAATTATTTTCCCAGTTCAATTTGTTGCTTGAATATTTTGAAATACCCGTTTCAAAGGTAATTGTCTTTTCAGGTTTTAATTGGTCATTTGGAACAATAATGACTCCTGGTGCTGATTCAAATATTTTACTTAAATCATCAATATTGGGAACGCGAAATCCTGTCGAAAATTGGAATGAATTTTTCCATCCGTTTCTATAATTCAAGATAACGCCTACATTGTCTGAAAACACTATATTTTTTTGATTGATGACGTTATAAGGCAACCGAAAAAATGAAGTATCTGCTATTGTGGAATGTAAGTTGCTGACCCCGACTCTGAGTCCATCTGTAAAAGTCACTGTTTTGTTTTTCTTCCAGGTATGTGAATAATATGTGGCCACATTTAGCATATTGTTTTTGCCATCAGGATAACGAGTGTCGAGTTTACTAGTTTCTCCTGTATTGATGTTTAGTTGGTCTGCAGTTGATTGTAACGTGTTGTATTGAGCGTCTATGCCAATCCGTAACTCATGTTGATTAGTCTTTCTATTGATATCTAAATTTGCACCCCAAACATTTACCTTTTCATTTCTATTTTGTAAATCGGAGGAATTGAATTTTCGAGTATGACGACTTTCTTCTACATGTTGATAATTGATGGAATAATGAATCTGTTGGAAAAAACCGTTAGTGTTTTTTTGATTAAAATCATAAGCTGCAAGTAGTCTGGTTTGTGGTCCATAATACCATGATGCGTATTTCAATCCAGCTGCTGAACTTACAGTTGGAGCAGGATCGGTTAGTCGGTCATATCTCGGCACGTCAGATGAATTCGAAAATTGCAAATTCAATCCGTGCTCTTTATTTGCTGAAGCTTTTAATAAAAATTTTTGAACAATATCATACTGATGGTAGTTGCTGTTTAATTGTAAATAGGGTTTTGGGTTTTTTATCAAAGTATCTTTATTGTTGACTCTGCCTACATAATAATTTCTTTCAGAATAAATTCCATCATAAAATGGATTTTTATTTCTTCCACTTTTTAAATCCCCAAATGAAGAAAAACTCAATGAAGTAAATGAGGCTAGTTTCTGATTGCCAGTATTCACATCCACATGGGCTGTAATTTCATTATCAACAGTTCCATATCTTGAGAATGCATTCAACTCCATCTGTTTTTTATCATTTAAACTAAACAGCGGTTTTTTTGTATACATCGCAATCACACCGCCTAAAGCATCACTGCCATACATAGTTGAAGCGGATCCGAAAAGAACTTCTATTCTATCAAACGAAGACTGGTCTGTTGTGATAATGTTCTGAAGATGACCGCTTCTGTAAATTAAATTGTTCATTCGAACACCATCAATAACCAAGAGATTTCTATTGGCCTCAAATCCTCTAAGTGTAACACTTCCTCCACCCAATTGACTTTTCTGGATAAAAACACTACCTGTAGAAGCCAGCAAGTCTGCAGTATTTTGAGCATTGGCAATTGCAATGTCTTTGGCACTTAATGAAAGAATTTGCTGAGCAATGTATTTTTTCTTTTCAGGAAATTTATTAGCTGTAATGACAAATTCATCAAGAAATGAAACGGTGTCTTTCGTTGCGTTTTTTGTTTGTGCGACAGCAAAGTATGGAAATAACAGCGTGACAACAAAAGCTGTTTTATAAATAAACCTCATTGAATAAAATTTGATATAGGGAAACTACTTCATCATTCAAGATGAAATAGAACTGTGTTCATGTCTTATTATCATGAATACAATGGCGGTGGTGTAGGAACGGCAATCGCTTTGTCCTTCGTATTTTCTATGGTAGAAATGTAGTTATTCTTTATAGTTATTTTTAAAAAAATTGAAGGATCAGATTTTGGAACCACAAATACAAGTGATAACAGTTTAACCAAAGAATCAGGTGTTTTATTTTTTTGATTTTTAGTGCCGTCAAATACTTTTTTGAATCTTTCTAAGATGTTTGTTTCCTCACTATCTTTTATGGCAATTATTTTATAGTTACGTCCTTGTTTAGTGATTGATTTGATGTCATAAAGTTCATTCCTGAAATAAAATTCATTTTCATCAATTTTTGATTTTTCAAAATCGGTCTTTGAGATTTGAATTTCACTGAAATGGGTATTGTCTTCCTCAAGAAGTTTGCTGATGTTAAAGCCATTCAATACTTGTTGAATTTGCAGTACAAAAATGATTCCGCCTGTTTGCAAAACAAGAATAGAAACGATAAGTATGGTAACAATTTTTTTCAAAAAGAAATATAGGAAGCCAAATTAATAAAAAACAAATAGAAATACTAATCCTGTGATTTAGTATCGTTCCATGTTTTATATTCTGGATAATTGATATTGCGATCGGCAGGCAAATCTGACAATGGGCTACATTCGCTCCAATGTTGTCTCATGTTTTCAGGCAATTCTTGGTATAATTTGGTGCCTTCCGTTTTCCAGCTTATCATTTCATCAGAAACATCTTTAATTTTCTTAGCTGGATTTCCTACAATCAAGCTTCTGTTTTCAAAAGTTTCATCAGCCTTGATAAAACTTAACGCGCCTACTATACATTCATCACCTAGTTGTACGTTGTCCATGATAACTGCATTCATGCCAACCAAACAATTTCTGCCAATGGAAGCACCATGAATAACAGCACCATGACCAATATGTGCAGCTTCTTTCAGCAAAACAGTTACGCCTGGAAACATGTGAATGGTACAATTTTCCTGAATGTTACAACCATCTTCAATGATGATTTGCCCCCAGTCGCCTCTGATGGCTGCGCCAGGTCCGACATAAACATTTTTTCCGATGATGACATTGCCGGTTACGGAAGCTTGAGGATGTATAAAGCTGCTTGGATGTACAACAGGAATGATATTATTAAACTGATAAATCATTGAAATCAGATTAGTGTTTTGTTGGTTCTGTAGCAAGTTCCTTTAAATACTGCCACCACATGATTGTGTTGATTGGTTATTGTAATATGGTATAATCCAGTTGATTTGCCATTATGTAATTCTTTGGCTTCCGCGATTAGAACATCATCAACATGTACGGGTTTTAAAAAATTAATACTCGTGTCTAACGCCACAGATAAAACATTTCTGTTGTTGCAAGCAAAAGCAAATGCGCTGTCTGCCATTGAAAAAGCAACACCACCATGAATGATGCCCAAACCATTAATCATTTCTTTTCTGATGGTCATGGTGATTTTGCTATAGCCTTCTTTTATATCTATAATTTTAATTCCTAACCACTGACTGAACAAGTCGTGCTCCATCATGTGTTGAACTACTTGAGATGCTTTCAAATCATTTTCGCTGTTCATTATTATTCTCCTTTAAAATTTGGCAATCTTTTTTCCAAAAAAGCGTTTACGCCTTCCTGATAGTCTTTAGTGACTGCTGCTTTGTTTTGTAATTTATCTTCTAGACTTAATTGATCATAAAAATTGTTTTGCATAGAATGATTCAAAGCCTGTTTAGTAAAAGCAAAAGCCATTGTTGGCATTTTTGCTAGTGTTTCAGCGATTTTAAATGATTCGTCGGCAAAGCTATCATTAGTAAAATGTTTATAAATCATGCCAATTCTTTCGGCTTCAACAGCTGTTACTTTATCGCCTAGCATCATCAATGCACTTGCTTTTTGAAATCCGATTAATCTTGGTAAAAAATAAGTGCCGCCACTATCTGGAATCAAACCAATTTTAGAAAATGCTTGAATGAAACTTGCGTTTTCATTAGCTACAACGATATCACAACATAAAGCGATGTTGGCTCCTGCACCGGCAGCTACACCATTAACCGCGCACACTATAGGTTTTCCTATGTTTCTGATACGTGTTACAATAGGATTATAATGTTCAATCAAGATTTTATCAAAGGTTGCTGGGTTGTCGCCAATAACTTCACTTAAATCTTGGCCAGCACAAAAAGCTTTGCCATTACCGGTAATGTAGAGGCATCTGACTTCGTTGTTTTTTTCACAATCGTCCAAGGTTTGTTGCAACAGCAACGCCATTTCTCTATTGAAGGAATTGAATTTTTCAGGTCTGTTTAATGTGATAATACCCACATTGTTTTTTAATTCAAATAATATAGAAGACATAATTATATTTTAAACATCAAAACTTTTTACTTCCGAATGTTCCAATAAAAATTGATTTACCAAATCGTAATTTCTGTCGGGGGAGCTGATTCTATATAAAAAAATAGCATCATTATTTTCTTTGACAATTTTCATACAACGAAAACCCAATTCATTTACTTTGAAAAAACTTTCAAGGTCCTGTCTTAAATTATTTCCTATTCCATCGGTAACTATTTTATAATCTTTCACTTTGTGAAATTTGTGTATGAATTGATGAACAGGTTCTAAAATGAAAAGCGTAATGACAACTATTATCGTGACCACAATAGCAACCGGATAATCATGATAACCCACAGCCATACCTAATGCGGCGGTAATCCAAATCAATGCAGCTGTTGTCAACCCTTTTACTGAAATACCTTCTTTGAATATCACGCCGGCACCTATAAAACCAATACCTGTAACAATATTGCTGGCAATTCTGTCACTGGAACCAAAATTGGCCCCTTCTTTAGATAGAATGGTGAACAAACATGATCCAACACAAATCAAAATCATCGTTCTGAAACCTGCGGCTTTACTTCTAAATTCTCTCTCCAGTCCCAAAATGCCACCAATTACGAATGCTACTGAAACCTGAGCAGCTTGCTCTAAATATATACTGATATTCATGCTTTATAATTTGACCGATATTAAAGTTAAGGATATTAGTGGCATTTGAAATAATCAAAAGGCTCTTTGCAATCATTACATTGATATAAAGCTTTACAAGCAGTTGAACCAAACTCACTCAACAACTTTGTATTGGTGGAATGACATTGAGGGCATTCGATATTCTCTTCTTCAGCAAATAACAACTTATTAATTCTCGAGCTCAGGTTTTGTGGAGGCGCAATGCCATAGGCTTTCAATTTGATTTTTCCTTCCTCACTTAACCAATCTGTTGTCCATGCGGGTTGTAGGGTATAAGTTACTTTAACGTGAGTGTAGCCATTTTCAATCAATTTCATTTTGATGTCGAATGCAATGGCATCCATAGCGGGACAACCGGAGTAGGTGGGCGTTATGATAACCTCAATGTTATTTTGATCATCACAAATCACATCTCTTACAATACCCATATCCAATATAGTCAACACAGGAATTTCAGGATCGCTGACCTGTTCGAGTATGTTATAAATATGTTCTTTTATCAGATCAGACATAAAATTAGATTACCATTCAGCGCCAGGATATGTTCTTTGTAGGGATTGCATTTCTGCTAAAATATAACCGAGATGTTCGGTATGGATTCCGTTTTTTCCACCGGTTTGCATGAATGTATTTTCAGGAAGAGACAAAGTTGCTTCTTCAAAAACAGTTTTTATTCTTTTAAGCCAGTTCTCTTTTAGTGAAGCCACATCAATCACTTCATAATCTGAAGGAATAAAAAATTCGCCGGTATAATTCCATAAAGCTTCAATCGCGTTTTTCATTTTGTTATGACTTTCTTCGGTTCCGTCGCCCAATCTGATTACCCATTCGCTGCTCCATTTGATATGGTAATTGATTTCTTTGATTGATTTTGTTGCGATTGCAGCTATTTGTTCATCATTATTTTTTTCTAAAGCTTCGAAAGCTAGTAATTGAAAACTACTGAAAAAAAACTGACGCAATACCGTTTGAGCCCAGTCGCCATTTGGCAATTCACAAATGAGTAAGTTTTTAAATTCTCTTTCTGTTCTCAGATATGCCAGTGAATCTTCTGTTTCGTTTTTATTTTCAGATTGATTAATCAATGTTGCAGCATACTGATAAAAGTTTCTTGCTTGACCAATTAAATCGAGAGTAATATTTGTAATGGCGATATCCTGTTCGAGAATCGGTCCATGCGCACACCATTCGCCGTTTCTTTGACCTAGGATGAGGGTGGAGTCGGCGAGGGAGAGTATGAAGTTAATTTGATGATTTGATGATTTGTTCATTTGATAATTATTAGAAGCCCCCTTTAATTCCCCAAAGGCGGATGTTGTTTATTTTATATGCTAATGGTTCAATAAAAAAATTCCAATTCAGCAAAAACCTTTTGAACTTTTAAACCCTTAAACCAGAAACCTTTTATTACATATGCTTCAACTCATCCGGTAAATCATAAAACGTAGGGTGACGGTACACCTTATCCGAAGCAGGTTCGTAAAACATTTCCGCGTCATCAGGATTGCTGGCATGAATGTATTTGCTTTCAACAACCCAAAGACTGATGCCTTCTTGTCTTCTAGTGTATACATCCCTTGCGTTTTCGATTGCCATTTCTGCATCGGCTGCATGTAAACTTCCAGCATGTTTATGGTCTAGACCTTGTTTGCTGCGGATAAACACTTCCCATAGTGGCCAAGCAGTTTCGGTTGTTGCTGGTTTTTTTTCGCTGTTGTTGTCAGCAGCGCCATCAGGAATATCTCCGTAATAATATTTATTGATTGCTGTATTCATAAAGTTTGATTTAAGCAGCTTTGATGTTCAATTTATTTTTTCTTTTTTCTGCGTAAGCAAGAGCAGCGGCTCTAACCCAGGCGCCTTCATTATGAGCCTTGTTTCTGGCAGCGAGCCTTTGTTTGTTGCACGGGCCGTTACCTTTTACTACATTCCAAAATTCTTCCCAATTGATTTCGCCGAAGTCGTAATGTTTTCTGTCTTCATTCCATTTCAAATCCGGATCAGGAAGCGTCATGCCCAGCAATTTTATTTGTTCGGCAATCATATCTATAAAATTCTGACGCAATTCGTCATTGGTTTTTCTTTTGATTTTCCATTTCATGCTTTGGTCGCTGTTGGTGCTTTCACTGTCCTTCGGACCAAACATCATTAGACTTGGCCACCACCAACGGTTAATTGCTTCTTGACACATATCACGTTGTTCTTTCGTTCCTTTGCTCAATACCAACAATGTTTCAAAACCTTGGCGCTGGTGAAAACTTTCTTCCTTGCAAATACGTACCATCGCTCTTGCGTAAGGTCCGTAAGAAGTTCTGCATAACATCACTTGATTAAGAATGGCAGCCCCGTCAACCAACCAACCCACAGCACCCATGTCAGCCCAGGTTAGAGTAGGGTAGTTAAATATAGAAGAGTATTTAGCTTTACCACTAAGCAAATCATCAACCATCTGTTCTCTGCTCGTGCCTAATGTTTCAGCAGCTGAATATAAATACAAGCCGTGACCTGCTTCATCTTGCACTTTTGCGATTAATATGGCTTTACGTTTTAAAGATGGCGCTCTTGAAATCCAATTGCCTTCTGGTAGCATGCCTACGATTTCACTGTGTGCATGCTGACTGATTTGGCGAAGATTTGTTTTGCGGTAAGCCTCTGGCATCCAGTCTTTAGGTTCGATTTTTATTTCTTTATCGATTTTATCTTGGAATGCTTTTTCTAAATCGTGAATTGACATAATGGTAATTTAGGAAGTAAAGGTAAAAATTATTTTCATAAAAACTAACAAATGTTAGTTTTGTTTTTACCGCTGAGTTATAGAGGGAATGAGGTTACGCTGAGTGTAAACTATTAATTAAAAATCTCTGCGTAAACTCATTTCACCCATTTCTCTGCGGTAAAAAACTACTTCACATCAAAATCAATCACTACCTTTTCTGTTGTGGGGTGCGACTGACAAGTGAGTATAAAGCCTTGTTCAACTTCTTCCGGTTCCAATGCATAGTTAACGTCCATATTGACCTGGCCTTCCATCAATTTCGCTCTGCAAGTACAACATACGCCACCTTTGCAGGCGAACGGCAGATCAGCTCCTTGCTTCAGTGCTTCATCAAGAATACTATTTCCTTTAAATGACAAATCAAATGAAAACGAACGGCCATCAACTTTAATGGTGACATTGCTTTTTGGAGCGCTGTTATCTTCAGTGATTTCTTTTTTAGTTTTTGTATTAGCAGTTTGGCCCGGTGTGGTAAACAATTCAAAATGGATATTGCTTTTTGCTATTCCTGATTTTTCTAAATAATCAGCTGCACTAAATATCATAGACTCGGGGCCACATAGATAAGCCGAACTGAACTTTTTGTAGTCAATAAGCTTATTTAAATGCAATAATTTTTCTTCATTAATTCTTCCGTAATTAATTGATGCATCAGTTTTTTCTCTGCTTAAAATGTTAACCAGTGTAAAACGCTCCATATATTTATTCTTCAGGTTTTCTAGCTCTTCGAAGAAAATGATGGAGGCTCTGTTTTTACTGCCATACACTAAAGTGAAGGTACTTTGCGGTTGTATATGAAGTGTATGTTTGATAATAGCAATAACAGGTGTAATGCCACTACCTGCAGCTATTGCAAGATAATTTCCGTTTTTATCATTTATATGAGCATTGAATTTTCCACTCGGAGGCATTACCTCTAAGATGTCATTTGCCTTCAACTGTTCATTAGCAAACGTAGAGAACAAACCACCATCAACTTTTTTAATGGCAATTTTCAATTGATGTTCATGAGGTGCTGCACAAATGGAATAAGATCTTCTTACCTCTTCTCCGTTTATGTTTTTTTTGATGGTGATATTCTGCCCTTCACGAAATGTGAAGTTGGCATTATCTTTTATATCAAAGCAAACAGAAATGCAATCTGGTGTTTCTTTGATAATGTTACTGATGGTGAGTGGATGAAAATGAAGAGACATGTTTTATTGGTTTGCAATGCCGTAAAGCAAATGATTAATCATATTGGTTTCTATTTCTTTGATGCTGACATTCTTTTTATGTCTTTGCCAAAGTTCCAATCCTCTTACTGCTGAAAGTATGGTAAATACCGCAACATGGGGATGTATATTTTTGAATTCTTTTTGTAGAATGCCTTTTTTCACCAGTTCAATCATTCTGCTTTCATATAATTTACGCTGGGTTAAAAAATTACTTAAAAAAGGTTCTTCTAATTGTTTCCATTCGTGATTGGCCACAAAAACTTCGTCATAACCATCCATCATCATGTGAATATGAAATCGAATCAGCTTTTCCAGTTTTTGTGTTGTAGAAATTTCGCTTTTATCAGTTTCATGTAATTGAAGCATGAAATCATTTGCTACTTTGAAACAAATATGCTGAAGTAATTCACTTTTTGAGCCAATGTGGTTGTACAGGCT
>CALPIT020000076.1 GCA_943323705.2 Streptomyces griseus | reverse complement strand
AATTGAAGTGAAAGATTTCTGCGCTTTTGCCGCTGTGAGAAAATCAAAAATCGGAACTGCTATTGAAGCGGTGAAAGATGAGAAAATTAAGAATAAAAAGGTAAAAATCGCAATTGCAAAATAAGGGGTTAGCCACGAATTCACGAATTTTTGTTTTTCGCCACTAAGATTCTACGACACAAAGTTTCACAAAGTAATTTGATTCAGCGTATTAATTACAATGTTTAGCCACGAATTTTTATTTTTAATGTACGAATTCACGAATTTTTATTTTTCGCCACTAAGGCTCTAAGACACAAAGTTTGCAACGAATTCACGAATTAAAATTTTTTAAGTAGCCGTAATGTAAAATATTTTCATTCTAGCCCACCGTTTCAACGGTGGGTGAGAAAACGATTATTTTTTAGCCACGAATTCACGAATTTTTATTTTTAAAGTAGCCAAAGTTTAAGGTATTTTAATTCTAGCCCACCGTTTCAACGATAGGTGAAAAAATTGATTTTATTCTTTGAAGCGTTATGAATTTTAATTCATGAGAAAATGATTATTTCATATCCTAAATACCACTTTTACATTTTACATTGGATATTTTACATTTTACATTCATCATTTTACATTTCTAAAACATCGGCTTCATCTCCCCGCCACCTCTCATGCCTCCACCCGGCATTCCGATTTGCGAACCGCCTTGCATATCTCCAACGAATTTATTTAACCTACATACAAAGCTTACCATAAAATACCTGCCTAATCTATTGGTACGTGTATCTGTAAATCCGGTTCCAGTAACAGATCTGCTTACACCGATATTTTGATTCAGCAAATCAAATCCTTGGAGTTTCAATGACAAATTCTTTTTCTTTAAAAACTGCTTTTCAATCGTTGTATTGATAATTAACGGATTGGCAGTTGCACTTCCTGAAAAGCCTTTATTCAATACCTTATCTATATCGTAACTGATGATAAAATCTTTTGGTAAAAATATTCTTGAATTGTGAGAGAAAGTCCAAGTTTGAGTATTGGAATTCAATTCAGATTGCAAGGTATATTTATTGCTATTCAAACTGTAATTCACACTCACATTGGTCTCCAGCCATTTTTTAATCTTAATGTCGGTTGAAAAACGCTGACCCAAAACCCAGTTTTTTCCTACATTTCTATCGGCCACATTCAAACTATCTCTGATAAATGAAACATTATTGTTGTAAGCCAGATTACCTCCCAGATTGAAAACATATTTTCTATTCTTAATCGGCCTAGACATATTGTAAAACCCAAACACTGTATAATAACCATTCGTATTGTCATATGTAGTTTCCTGCGCTCCACCTCTCAACAATTTCGTGCTGCTGACAATTTTATCCTGTGTAAATGATGCGCTGATATTTCCGAAAAACACATTTCCTGAAATCATATCAAAATTGTTGTATCGCATGCTCAGCGTATTTGTAAATTCTGGTTTCAAATCTGGATTACCAACAGTAATGAATTGCGGATTGGAACGATCAACAACAGGCTGTAATTGAGCATTGCTGGGCTGATTATTGTTCCCATTGTAATTGATATTCAAAGAACGACTTCTAGAAAAATTATAAGCAAATCTTATCACCGGATAATAATTCACTTGATTGTTTGTGAAACTGGTTTTTGCTGTTTGAGAATTAGTATTGATAACAGCTGGTTGCACGGACATCCCTACCGTATAGTTGTATTTTTTTTGCGTCGTTTTGATATTCAACCCAAATCGATTCGTAGTAAATGTGTTATCATAAATATTGCTCAATGAGTCTAAAAACCTTGAGGCACCTGTGGCTGTGTCAATAGCAAACGTCTTTTTATTGTTATCTAAATACTGATAATTATAGGAATAATTGAATTCAAGATTTCGCTTTTTGCTGAGCGGTTCTGTATAAGAAAATTTACCGCCATAATTGTAATTGTTGTTATCCTGAGTAATGTCTTGCAATTGCCTGTTATTGAAAACCATCCCATTTTGGGGATACATATAAGTCAGGTTATCAAAATTTTCATCAGAGGTAGTTACACTATTACCGCCATTAAGGTTTACAGAAAATGTTCTACCTCTTTTTTTAAACTTGTGATTAAACAATAAACTTCCATTCAAATTAGGCGTTTTGGAATCTGAAAAATCAATCATTTTACCATCAGAAATTTTTGTTTGATCTATATCCGATATAAATTCCGAATAAAAATCAGTGCTTGATTTGTTGTAACTAATTGATGGATTGAATTTGAGATAATTCATTGAATCAATTTTATATTCCACATTGAATGAAAATCGGTGATTATCAGCTAAAGTGTAATTATCAGATTGTTGCAGATAAGTTGATGTTTTATCCTGAAATAAACTTTGCTGATCGGATGACCTTATGGTACTTGTGCCTTTGTTTGAAAAACTATAACTTCCATAAACAGAAACTTTGGTTCCAAAATCGTCACGATAATTAATGCCTATAGATTTAGTATTGCTGATTCCATCATTATTTGAAGCATTCCCAAAGGCAACTCCCGCTCCTGCACCACCTCTCCCAATTCCCATGGAACGGGCCATACCACTCATCATCCCTCCCATTCCACCACCTCCCCCACCACCAAAATTGAATAAGCTCGCATTGGTATTATTCATGTTTCCGAAAATGGAAATTTGCTGATCGTTATTGAATTTATTTACAGAAACGGAACTTAAATATCTAGAATCCGTACCTATTCCACCAGAAACATTTCCAAAATAACCTTTGTTTTTATCCTTCTTCAACTGGATATTCATGGTTTTGGAAGGATCCCCATCTTTAATTCCGGTAAATGCGGCCTGATCTCCGTAATCGTCGATAATCTGGATTTTATCAACCATATCTGCATTTAATTCTCTTGTGGCTGTTGTCACATCTCCATTGAAAAAATCTTTTCCATTTACCTTCACCCTAGTAACCTGCTTTCCCTGAGCAGTAACTGTGCCATCTTTATCAACCTGTACACCCGGTAAATTCTTTAAGATAGCCTCTACATTATCATTCTTACGATACATCGTACTGTCTATTATATAAGAAACGGTGTCTTCTTTTATCTGAACTTTCTGAGATTCAAGAGTGATGTTGCCAAGCATGTTTGCTCCAGGAATTAAAACGATGTCATCTAATAACTGGTCTGTTGTAATTGAAGTATAATCCAAATTTTTCACAAAATTATCAAAGCCAATATAAGAGGCTACTATTTTGTATTGTTGATTAGCTGCAATAGTAAAACGAAACATTCCTTTTTCATTACTTGTTGTCTTTACACTGTCTTTTTGAGTTTGGTTATAAAGAGAAACGGTTGCATTTGACAATACACTACCCTCTTTAGTCTTAACGCTTCCACTAATTTGAATTTTTTGCTGAGCAGACAAAGTATTGCTAAGAAATAATAATCCAACGAAAAAGTAAATGATTCTCATAATATAATGATGGTAAAAAAATTGAATTGCGAAAATGAGGCTTTTCTACGAAAGTCTTCTTATTTGTTTTGTTAAAAATAGAAATCAATCTTATTTCTTGTACGAATCTATGAAAACAAGCACCTTTTTATTGAAATCACCAGACTCATTAAAAAGAAAATGATGTTTCACCGGCAATACATAAATGGGCAAATCTGTCATTTCATTTTTGAATTTCAAAAGCCTTACTGCATCTTTTTCTGTAGTGATGATAATTTTATTGGATGATGTATTTCTCTGAAACTGTTTTTGAATCTCATTAAGATCTGTACTATTAAAAATATGATGGTCTTTAAATTTCAACATTTCAAACGAATGCACATGCTCGTTAAGGTATTTTTTCACAGGCATTGGATTGGCAATACCACAAAGCAGTAATACATTATGGTCATTTTCAATTTTTAATTGATCTCCCTTGAACATATGATAAGGAGTCCCATATTGAATTGTTGTAAAAAAAACTTGTTGATGAGGTAATGGATTCAGCTCGGTAACTAATTTTTTGCTTTCTTCTAGACTAAGATCTTCTGGACACTTCGTTACGATGATAACATGCGCTCTTTTGCTGCTTTTGCGTTCATCTCTTAAATCACCGGAAGGCATCATAAAGTCTCTCGTGTAAAGATTACTGTATTCCGTTAGTAAAATATTCAATCCGGCCCTTACTGCACGATGCTGAAAAGCATCATCAAGCAATATAACAGAAGTATTAGGATGTTGATACAAAATCTGTGGAATGGCAACCAATCTTTCTTCACCAACAGCGACTGTTACTCCAGGAAATTTCTGATGAAATTGCATGGGTTCATCTCCAATTTCAATAGCGGTTGTTTGCGGACCGGCGATGGCAAAGCCTTTTGTTCTTCTTTTGTAACCCCTGCTTAAAGTTGCCACTTGATAACGACCTTGCAACAACTCGATAAGATATTCTGTCATTGGTGTTTTACCTGTGCCACCTACTGCTACATTTCCGATGCATATAATAGGGAAATTAAAATCAGAAGACTTTAGCAAATTGACATCATAAAGTAGGTTGCGCAATCTTATGATAATCCTGTAGATTAATGCAAAAGGGAACAACATATATCTGAAACTCTTCAACAAAATTTCGCTATTTAATCTTGAATAAAAATTGAAAAAATGGTTGTCCCATAATTTCTTTCTGTTTTGTAAAAATCAAATTTCTTATAATCATTTCTTGGTGTATGCTCCAGCACAAACCAGCCGCCTTTTTTTAGTAATTGTTTTTGAAAAATCAAACGCGGCAAATCATCAATAGTAGTCAATGCGTATGGCGGGCCTGCGAAAATAAAATCATACTGATTGTGGCAAGTATTGATATAACCAAATACATCCTGTTTTACCAAATTGAAATTCTCTATTCCTAGCATCGTAGACGTCTTTTTGATAAACTCATACATCTTGGGATCTTTCTCTACGATGGTTAAATCTAAAGCTCCCCTACTTGCCAATTCGTAGCTGATACAACCTGTTCCACCGAAAAGGTCTAAAGAAACTATTTCTTCAAAATCGATATTATTTTGCAGAATATTGAAAAGTCCTTCCTTCGCAATATCGGTTGTAGGCCTTGTATGTGGCATATTTGCTGGAGGCTGAATTCTTCTACCTCCATATTTACCGCTTATAATTCGCATGTGGCGAGTTCGGTTAAATGACTAAAAAAATGGGCAGGCAAATCGTTGATGTCATCTTTCATTTTAATCTGATCAGACATGGAGATAAAATCAATATGTAAGAAATAATTGTATAAATGCTGGAACAAAATTGAGTCTTGTACAATCATACCACTAATGTGTAATTTAATTTCTGTTGGCTGCAAATCATGTTGTTTGCAAATATTCAAAAGATAATAAGACACATCCTCAGGTCCATTATATTTAAATTGTTGAACAAGATACAAATGCCCATCGATGTATAACATTACTTTAATGGCATTATAAAATACGATACACACCATTTCAGTTGAAGAAAACTCTTGAAGAATCTGGCAACTAGTAGAATGCAAATAGTTTATCTGAGGAAATGAACTAGTGATGAAATTATCTAACTCAGTAGGCAAACGATAAATATTGCAAATCTGAAATTTGTCTAATTTATCTGTTCGGATTACGGTATCATCATTTTCTCCAAAAAGCAAAGACAACATTTGTTCATTTAAGTCTTCATTATAATACTTTGTGGGAATGAGCATCGATTCTTTAAAATTGTAAAAAATCTTCAAGCCCTTTTTATCTTTTCCTGGTATTACAGCATTATTAATGGTGTTGCGAATTTGCTCCACTTTATTATCGTCCTCTTCAAAAATATAAACTGCCAAAGCAGCAATTTGTTTTTTTTGAGTATCTGTCCAGATTAATGAAATACCAAAGTCTCCCAATTCAATCAATAATTGAAGGGATTGGTTTCCTGTATCTTTTAGTGGTATGTTGTAACCTGATTTCAAAAAAATAATTTGAGTCGGCAAATTAAGAATAAATTTGCTCATATAATGGAATCTTATCCTTCAAATAATGATTTAAAGGTCAAAGTAGATAGCAAGCAAATTTTATCAATTGCCATGCCAATTACTTTGGCCATTCTGGTACCTCAGTTAAACTTACTAGTAAATAGTATTTTTTTAGGTCACCTGAGTAATCAGGCATTAGGAAATGCAGGTATTACTGGAGTATTTTATTTGATTTTTGCAGTGGCTGGACATGGACTAAACAGCTCCATGCAATCCGTCTTTTCAGGATATGCCGGCTCCGGAAAGCCAGAAGCATTTAAAACAGTCTTAAGTCAGGGCATTCGCATCAGCATTCAACTTTCCGTTTTATTTATTTTATTTACCTGGTTCATTGCTCCATTTATTTTACAGCAAGTTTCCAGTCCGGATGCATATCCCATGGAAATGAGTTTTTTAAGAATCAGAATTCTGGGCTTGCCCTTTTTGTTTCTATTTCAAATGGGCAATTCATTTCTGATTTCCAGCTTAAACAGCAGGTTTTTGATGATAGGATTCTTGTTTGAAGCCTTGATCAATGTTTTGTTTGACTATCTGCTCATCTTTGGCAAAATGGGATTTCCACAAATGGGATTCAATGGTGCTGCTGTGGCTTCTGTGATGGCGGAATGCACAGGAATGATTGTTGTATTTGCAGTCATTTTTATTACAGGATTAAAAAAGAAATATGGATTACTGAAAAGCTTTTCTTACAACCATATCATTAGCAAAGAAATCAAGAAAATTGCTTTGCCATTGATTCTTCAGTTTATCATCAGCTTAACCACCTGGCTGATTTTCTTTTTATTGATAGAATCAAAGGGGCCTGTTGCAAAAGCGGTAAGCAATACCATGAGAAATGTATTTGGGTTGGCAGGTGTATTTATTTGGGCATTTGCAGGCACCAGCAATACGATGGTGTCAAATCTCATTGGTCAAGGTAGAAAAGAAATGGTGATACCTGTAGTGAAGAAAATATCATTGTGGAGCCTAGGACTTTGCATGGTGATGATTTGCTTTTTGAATTTGTTTCCTGTTACTTTTTTCTCATTGTTCGGACAAGATGAGTCATTTCTAATAGAAGGCGTACCTGTTATCAGAATGGTTTCACTAGGGATGATTTTTATGAGTATTTCTAATATTTGGTTAAATGCCGTTACCGGAACTGGAAATACAAGGGTCAATTTGCAAATAGAAATCATCTCTATTTCACTTTACCTAGTTTATACTTGGTATTTTATGAAGTTGCATTATATCTCTTTATCAATTGCCTGGAGTAATGAATTTGTCTATTGGTTGTCGATATTGTTCATGGCATCAGGTTATATGTTTTCTAAAAAATGGATGCACATGCAAGGGAATAAAAAAATCAAGAAACATTGATGTTTGGCAAAAATTAGAAAGGAGAAAAGTTCAATGTTTTTTTTTGCCACAAAGGCGCAAAGGCGATAAGGTCCACGAAATTTTTATCGCTTCGCGATGTGATGGAATAACCACGAATTCACGAATGGGGTTTCACGCAAAGCTCGCAGTGGAGCAAAGACGCAATGTTTTTTATGCCACTAACACAAAGGACCATAACCAGCGTAGTGACTTAAACCATTAAACCGTTAAACCTCCTCTACTGCTTCCACTCATTATTCTTAAAGTTAACATCAGGCAAAACTTTATCAGCATCGATGGTTACTGATTTGAGCATTTCTTTAACTGGAATTTTCACAATGAAACTAGAAGCGTTATTCCAGATTTCAACAGGAAGTTTGATGGTATCTTTTTTACCGAAAACAGTTTCATAAGAAATGGTAACAGGCATGGCCATCTGATTCAAATTGGAAATAGTAACTAACGGACCAGTTTCCTCATTTTTAACTTCAGTTATAGCCTGATCCAATCTGTAATCATTGATAAACCAAGCTCTCCAAAACCAACCCAAATCCTCTCCTGCTGCGTTATTCATTGTATTGAAAAAATCCCAAGGTGTTGGATGTTTGAACGCCCATCGATTAATATAAGTTCTAAAAGCATAATCAAATCTGTCTTCGCCTAACACATAAGTTCTTAAGAGATTAAGTGCTACTGCTGGCTTATAATACAATGAAACACCAATATTATATTCTTTCATCGCATCTGGTGTATTAAAAATACCTTCCGAATAAGGACTAAAAAGATTGTAAGCTGATTCTTCACCACTTGTTGGAGACTGTCTGTATTCTCCATTATTGAAATCATCATGGGCCGGCATATTGATAAATGAATTGAAACCTTCGTCCATCCAGCCGTATAATCTTTCATTACTGCCCACAATCATCGGAAACCAGGTATGTCCAAATTCATGATCAGTTACACCAAAAAGCCCTTCACCAGTTGAACCCGAGCTACAAAATACGATACCTGGATATTCCATTCCTCCCACATTGCTGGCCACATTAACGGCTACCGGGTATGGATATTCGAACCATCTCTTGCTATAATTTTCAACACTGCCTTTTACGTATTCCGTTGATCTGCCCCAAGCTGGATTACCTTTGCTTTCAATCGGATATACACTCATGGCCAATGATTTTTTACCAGAGGGCAAATTAATTCTTGCGGCATCCCAAACAAAAGATTCAGAACTAGCCCATGATACATCTCTTGCATTGTTAAGCTTAAATTTCCAGGTTAATTCTTTTGCTTTAGGTCTTGACTTAGGATCTTTCACTTCAGCTTCGGTTCTAATCATTACAGTCTTGTCGCTGTTTGCAGCTTGAGCCAATCTTTTAATTTGCTCGGCAGTGAGTACTTCTTCAGGATTTTGTAAAACACCACCTGCAACTACAATATGGCTTGCAGGAGCAGTAATACTAAAATCAAAATCACCATATTCGAGATAGAATTCACTCGGACCAAGATAAGGATCGGTGTTCCAACCTCTTACATCATCATACACACACATGCGGGGATACCATTGAGCTACTGCTATTATATTCCCGTTTTTGGTTGGTAAAATACCATATCTGTCTGCGCCATAATTGGTGAGGATAAAACTATACTCAATAGTAATAGAGAGACTTTGACCTGATGACATCAATGCTTCATCCAATCGAATTTGCATTCTGGTATCCTCAATAATATATTTAGCATCAATTGGCACATTGCTTCCAGGGCGATCCAGAGAAGTTATTTTTACAGATTTTATGTTGTAGCCACCATTAAAAGTAGAATTGGCATCACCATAACGGCTTCGAGAAGTAGCCGGCATTCTGGTTTGTCCGCGACTGTCTTTTTTAAATAGGTTTTGGTCCAATTGTAACCATAGAAAATTCAAATCTTGGGGACTATTATTTTTATAATTGATAACAACGGAGCCGCTGATTTCTTTTGTGTCGGGGTTTAGTTTTACATTGATATTATAGTCTGCTCTATTTTGCCAGTAGGATTTAGAAGGTGCACCAGATGCAGTTCTGCACAAGCTTCCACCAACAGGATATTGTACAGGTGCAAATAAAGCATGTGGGTCATAACTGGATTGTGCATTTGTGCTAATAATAGAAAATAAAAATAGAATAGAAATAATGAATTTTGCCATATTGTAAATTTGTGGAAACGAAGTTAGGTAAAAGGAGTATATGGGGAACGTTTGGGAATTGGGGTTGCCGACGAAGGTCTCCGACCGAGTAACAAAAATATGGGAATTGGGGATTGGGGTTTGGGAGTTGGGGATTGGGAATTGGGAATTGGGGATTGGGAATTGTTCAGAAATTTCAAAAGGTTTAATTAGTTAAATAGGTTGTTTAGCGAATAACATTTTAAACTTATTGAAAAAATTGAACCTTTTTAACCAACATGTATTTTTAGCATATCTAGCTTATCCAATCTCCAGCATCTATTCAATCTCACTCAACAACTTATTTGCATTGGTTTTTACAATAGGATCTTCTTCTGTGTAATTAGGCATGGCAATTACATACTTCAGATTTTTTTCGGCATTTTTATTATCATCTAATTTATGATATGCTTTTGCCAACTCCAGATAATTGGAACCAAAATAAGGATTGAGTTCTTTT
>CALPIT020000075.1 GCA_943323705.2 Streptomyces griseus | reverse complement strand
GCTTTGTAATGAGTTCTTCTTTTTGCACTGCGTTGTTGTGAGTGGCGCCTTTTTGGATTTGGCATGACAGTATAATTTTAAATATTAAACGTTAATTGTTATTGTTTTTGAACTGGTCCAAACCTTTCCAGAGCGCATTTGCATTATGCTCCTCGTGTTTGGTTTCCATTTCTTTTAATTTCTCAAGAACTTCTTTGTTACATTGTGGACCTCCGATTTTATCAGGGGCACACATTTTTTGAAATGGGATACTGAGTAAGGCAAATTCGTACATCCAATCGCCAACGTTCAAGTGACTCTCATTTCTAGAAAGGTAAAAGACATCAGGGTCTTCTTCCTGTTCATTCATTTCTTCAGGATTATCCACCAGCTTTACCAGCATATTGAATTCATCCCAAAGGTCGATAGGCAGTGGATTTCCACATCTGTCGCATGTTACTACTGCTGTTCCTCCGACCTCAAACTTCAACAGCATAAAACTACTGTTTTTCTCCAATAGCATTTTTACATGTGCAACAGGATATTGAAAATCCTGAACCCCTTTTTCAGCAAAGAACTTTTCATCCAATTCGTAATTAAACTCATGAACACCGGGCTTCAATCCCACAAAAGCAACCTCAAATGTCCTCTTGTTAGCCATTGTGTTCAGTTTAAAGGACGGCAAAGGTATACTAATTTTGTCAATTATCAGAGCATTAATGAGAATATTCTGTAGAATTAGGCTAATTTTCAAAATAAATCAATCCGTTTTGCTGAAACTCAATGCTAATTTTCTATTTGAGAATTAAAATTCAGGAAAAAATAATCAATATATTTTATATGAAGCTGAAGAAAATAGATGTTTTGCTGATTTTATTCTCAATTTTCGCTGTATTGCTTCATTTTTTTTCAAGGAATCCCAATCGGATAGAGGTTTTTTACAGCCGTGGAATCTTTATGTCCATTTCAAATTTTCGTTGTGCTTTATTTGGCAAGCTAGGTTTTAGTTTTGGAGATCTTGTTTATGGATTAATTTTTTTATCCCTGATTTTCTTTCTCTTTCGCTTTCTAATTGCCCTTTTTCAAAAAAAGATTACCATTTCTATCTTTTTGGCATCTTTAAAGCGGCTTTGTTTAATTAGTTTGATGGTGTATTTGGTGTTTAATATTTTTTGGGGAATGAATTACAATAGGTTGGGAATTTCATCACAGATGGGACTTAATCTGATGCGTTATGATGTAAGTGAGTTGAAATCATTAAACGCCATTCTGGTTGAAAAAACAAATCTTTCGAAAAAAGCGATTGTAAATAAACATCCGCAATATCCCAACAATGAAACCTTATTTATCCAAACAAAAAAAGCATATGATGTAGCTGCTGTTCATTATGATTTCCTTTCTTATAAAAATCCTGCTATAAAAAAATCAATATGGGGTTGGTTGGGTAATTACTGGGGCTTTACAGGTTATTATAATCCAATTACGGGAGAAGCCCAGCTGAATACAACTGTGCCTAAATTTATATTGCCATTTGCCGCTTGTCATGAAGTGGCCCACCAACTTGGGTATGCAAAAGAAAAAGAAGCCAATTTTGTTTCGTATCTAGTTGCCAAAAAATACAATGACAGCCTATTCCTATATTCAGCTTATTTAGACTTGTTTTTTTATGCGAATCGGAATTTGTATTCTCAAGATTCTACTTCGGCTAATCGATACCGCGAGTTGCTATCTGTTGATGTAAAAAAAGATATTAGAGAGCTAATAGAATTTAATATAGCCCATCGCAATTTTATGGAGCCCATCATTACAAAAATATACGACTTATTTCTGCGTTCGAATCAACAGCCTCAGGGAATGATGAGTTATGATGAGGTTACGGTATATTTGATGGCGTATTGGAGGAAGAGTGGGGGGATTTGAGGGATTGGGGATTGGGAATTGGGAATTGGGGATTGGGAATTGGGAATTGGGAATTGGGAATTGGGAATTGGGAATTGGGAATTGGGAATTGGGAATTGGGAATTGGGAATTGGGAATTAAATAAAGGGCAAAATATGAACAATTTTTTAAAGTTTTTGATTTCGATTATTATTCCATTGGTAATTGGTGGAATCAGCGGTGGGTTTACAGTTTCGGCTATTAATGGTTGGTATGCAACAATCAATAAGCCTTGGTTTAATCCTCCCAATTGGATTTTCGGACCCGTATGGACCTTGCTTTATTTTATGATGGGTATAGCGTTGTATTTGATATGGAAATCAGATGCTGTTATGGAATTGAAAAGAAAAGCCATTACTTTATTTTTCATTCAACTCGCTGCCAATTTTTTATGGTCGATTATTTTCTTCTATTTCCAACAACCTGGCTGGGCGTTCCTTGATATTGTTATCATGTGGGTGATGATTCTACTGACCATATTTTCGTTTGGAAAAATATCAGCAGCAGCATCTTGGTTGATGGTGCCTTATATCTGCTGGGTGAGCTTCGCTAGTGTATTGAATTTTGCGATTTGGAAACTGAACTAATTTGGTTATTTGATAATTTGAAAATGTGTTAATTTGAAAATAAAATCACGACCATCATCAAATTGGCACATTTCCAAATTGCCAAATTAAAAACTGTTCTTCCACATCATGCTCTCCACCGGCCTGTTGGGTTGGCCGCTGTATTTGGCATTTTTCTTTTGATTGTATTTTACTTCAATTTCTCCTTCAACAGGGAAATAAATCAATTGACCAATAGGCATTCCTTTGTATACTCTTACGGGTTGTTTAACCGAAATTTCTAAGGTCCAGTTGCCACAAAATCCAACATCGCCTTTGCCGGCTGTGGCATGAATATCTATACCCAAACGACCTGTAGAGGATTTTCCTTCAAGGAATGGAACATGGGCGTGTGTTTCAGTATATTCTTCTGTTACCCCAAGATAAAACATACTAGGGAGCAATAAAATCCCTTCTTCAGGTATTTCAAAGTGTTTGATTGTATTGTGTTTTTTGGCATCCAATTCTTCGTTTTCGTAAGTAGCCAAAAATTTCCCAAGATGTACATCGTAGCTATTGCTACCCAAACAATCACGTAAATAAGGTTCAATTTTAATAGTACCCTTATTTATTTCTTCCAATATTCTTTTGTCACTTAAAATCATTTGTCGTTAGTTAGTTGTTTATTTGTAAAAATAATTTTTTCATTTTTTAATTCAACATTTCCGCTGAGTATATGCCATTGGTTTATCAACAAGATATCAACGAGGATGCAAAAATAGGCGTTTGGCAGATTACAGAAAGCGAAGATTTTTTTTCGGCATTTGTAAAGCCGCGAAAGGAAATTAATCATCCTTTTAAGAAATTACAACATTTGGCAGCGAGGCATTTGCTTACTGTTTTGAAAAAAGATATTCCACTAAATGAAATCACAGTGTCAAATACAGGTAAGCCATTTCTTGAAAATACTAATTGTCATTTTTCAATTTCTCATTGTGGTCAATTTGCTGCAGCAATAGTTGATGAAAACCAAAATGTTGGTGTTGATATCGAGCTTCCCAGCCTTAAAATTATTGCCATTAAAAACAAGTTTACAGATGATGAAGAAGTTTCCTTATTTACAAAGTTTGATTACGATGAAATTGAAAAGCTGACAATTATCTGGAGTATAAAAGAATCTATGTTCAAGTGGTATGGTTTGGGAGCTATTGATTTTAAAAAACATTTGAAAATTACATCACTGCGTAAAAAAAATAATCAATTAATTGCTGAATGCGTTTTAAGCAAAAATGGCGAAATCAAATTAATCTCAACAACAAGTTTTATGGAGGGATTGGTACTTACATATGTTCATCAAATCATGTAGACATTTAGTTTGTTTTTTTCTTTGCAACAGATACTTCCACATTCCAATCTCCTCCGTTTTTTATTTTGAATGTTTCTGCAAAATTACCTTGATTCAAAGCAAATGACAATTGCATCAAACTATTAAAATAAGCCAAAGGTTTTCCAACTGCGACTTCACCAAAGGTTGATGCAAAAGGAATGAATCCCATGAAAACAGTTTTGTTTTTATGAGATATAACAACCTTAATCATGTCGCCTGAAGAAATACTTAATTTTTGGATCATGTCAGCAGGAATGTTTGTCCAGATGTTTCCATATTGAACATCATGAGCAGGGATATTGCCTTTTATTTTCAGTCCATCCATAATGGCTTTTTGATAATTAATTCTCACAACATTTTGTGGTAATTGTTTACCAATCTGTTCCATACTTATTTTTCCTGAAGCGATTTTGGCTGCAGTGTATGCGTATACGTCACGTCCATGAAATGTGTAAGATTGTTCTGAACCCTTTCTTCTGTTCACAGCCTCATCAATTTCTCTCACTTCAGCTATGCCTTCGGTTTCTGTGATCAATGTGAAAGTTCCATTATCAGGTCCAACTAAATAATGACCTGCTGAAGTCTTTATTACAACTGATTTCCTGTCGGTACCTACGCCAGGGTCGACAACAGAAACAAATACAGTCCCTGCTGGCCAATAAGGAACAGTTTGGTTAAGTCGATATGAGGCTTCCCATTTATTATAAACAGGAATTTCGTGAGTAAGATCGAATAATTTTAAAGAGGTATCTATATTCATCGCAACGCCTTTCATAGCTGAAACAGCACCGTCTTTTAATCCGAAATCTGTTTGAAAGACAATGATTTTATTTTGGCTAAAAGTACAATTGAACAAAAATTGCATTATCACCAGTAAAGATATTTTTTTCATAAGAATTGAATGAAGTAATAAAAAAAGCGCTTACAAAGTAAACGCTTTTTATGTTTTTTTTAAGTTGTTATTTTTTAGAAATTGAAAGCAAGCTTGCTGAATAATCTTCTTCCATTGAAACCCATTTGAACGGATTCCCAGGCACCCCCGGTTTCGTTGTCAAATGATTGGTAGCGCGCTTTTTGAACGGCTGCAAAATTAGGATGTACATTAAATACATTATCAACACCGAAGAAAACAGAAACTTTCTTAGAGAGTTTTACTGAGCCATACAAATCAATTGTTGCTTTACCATTGTAAATGAATTCTTCTTTTAAAACATTTACTCCGTCATTAAATCCATCAATGTCAACATAAGGATCTATTCCGGTAAAGCTTCCAGAAATAGCAGGGTCGCCAGGACCACCTGTTCCTGCTGCACTAGCCAAACCCGTCCAGCCAAAACCTAGTGTTTTCAATTTTCCAAAATAGTTGACATGTGTACCAATGGTCCATTTTTTGAAAGTATAGTCTACTGATAAATTGAATTTCATATTTGGAGCAGATGCTTTTAGGAAAGCTTCTTCTCTGTCGCTGAAAAATGTTTTACGATGTACGTAACTATCATTTAAAACATCAGGGATATTTACTTTATCAACTTTCATGGATTGGATATTTCCGGCTAATAATGCTTTGATTGATTTGTGTGCGCTTAATTTTTTTGTATAGTCAATAAGGATGTCTATACCATAGTTTGTGGTGTTAACAGAGTTCGCAAAAAATTGGGTAGTAGCCACATTTAAGGCATTCATTTCGTCAGTAAGTGCTGTAGGAAGGGTAGTGTCTAATGCTGAGAATAAGCCTGACAATACAATTCTGTCTTTTACTTTTATCAAGTAGCCATCAATCGTAACTGTTAGTCCTTTAATGGGTTTCCAAGCAAAACCGAAACTAGCGTTTACAGATGTTTCTTGTTTAAGTTTATCAATTCCTGCTGCTTTAGTGATCACATCATTATTACGGGCAATTCTTGATTGTACAAGTTGTGTGCCATAGAATGAAGTCAATGTGTTGCTGAAGTTAATTTGCTGTAAAGAAGGTGCTCTGAAGCCCGTACTTACTGACCCTCTTAGATTGAAATTGTCTACGACTTTATAACGTGATGCTAATTTAAAAGTAGCCACAGATCCGAAATCAGAGTAGTTTTCTACTCTTACCGCACCATCAATCAATAAAGCTTTAGTTGCTTTTAATTCTGCATCAACATAAAAACTGAGGTTAGTTCTTGATGCCTTTATTTCATCATTTGGACTAAACCCTGGAAATCCCTGAGCGCCTGAAGCTTGTCCAAAAGAATTGGTGTATTGTTTGTAAGAAGCTTCTTCACCTTTGTAGATTTCATAGTTTTCATATCTGAATTCAGCGCCTAAGCCCAGATTCAGGCCTTCTGCAACTCTAGGAAATGATTTGCTGAAATCAAGATTTGCAGTGTTTTGTAAGAAATTAAATCCACCGTCATCAAAACGGGTTTGTCTTTCTACTCCCGGTAAGATGATCATTGAAGTATTAAATGTTTTATCTCCATAATAATGGAAATCGTTCTTACCAATTGTGTTACTGAAGTCCCAACTCCATCCTTTAGCCATATTTCCTCTAACTCCGGCTGCCAAAGAAATATCATTTATTTTGGTTTGGATAAGAGGGTTGTAATAAGTTTCACCATCAGCGGAAACTCTCATAATGTTAGGGTCAAACACCAAATTGCCTTGAGCGTCTATTGGGAAACGTTGTGGGTTCCAGCTATAGTTTCTTGTATAAGCAAAAGCCTCAGAAGCTTTGTTATTGAACCCGCCAAAAGCATAAACTGTTGTGTTTTTAGAAGCACTTGTTGGGATTTCCATATTGAACATCGATCCAACTGTTTTAACAGAGCCATCACCAAATGCTCTTCTGAATAAATTCATTGGCATGGCATTTTTGTTGGTTGATACATTCGTGTCTGCAACCTGGCGATATGTTTTTGCCTGATTCAGATAATCAAATGATATGTTTAAAAATCCGCCATAATTATTTAGTTTGATACCATGGTTGGCAGAAAAAGTATAGGTGCCGCCATCTATGGGGTTGCCATAATAGTATTGATTGGATGCTTTTGATTTACGAGCATTGTATTTATCATCATAATATCCAGCCCAGCCACTATTGATTTCCCATTTGTTTACATTTTTCTTTAAAACAATATTGATAACACCTGCCATTGCATCTGATCCGTATTGTGCAGAAGCACCATCTCTCAGAATTTCAATTCTATCAACGGCAGCTTGAGAGAATCCGTTTAAATCAGTGCCCGAATTGCCTCTTCCTCTAGTTCCGAAAAGTGCAACGAAAGCCGTATTGTGTCTTCTTTTGCCGTTAATTAAAACAAGTGTTTGGTCAGGTCCCAAGCCTCTTAAAGTTCCAAGGTCTATATGATCGGCACCATCAGAACCTGTTTGTTTATTGTAATTAAATGAAGGCGCAGCCATGTTTAACACAGAAGTCAAATCCATTCTTGCAGAAGGCATTCCTGCTTGTTGGAATTTGATGACATCAACTGGTACTGCAGTTTCGGTTTTTGCTCTAGCAGCACCACGGGTACCTAAAACTACCACTTCGACCATTTCGGTTGTTGATGATTCCATGGCAACCAAAACAAAATTATTGTTGCCCAATTTTATGGTTTCGTCTTTATAGCCGATACAACTCAGATTGATTGATGTTGAAGTTTCTCCTTTAATTATAACTTGACCATTCTCATCAGACAGGACTCCTTTGTTACTGCCTGTTAGTACTGATACATTAGGCAGTGGTTTGTTGGTTTGGCCGTCTATAATTTTAATGGTATAAGATTGTTGTGCAAAGCTGATGCCAGCAAATAACAGTGTGATTAACAATAAACTAATCTTTCTCATATTTTCTTTTGTTTGGGTTAAATACGACTTTTGGTAAAATGTGAAAATACAATAAAATAGATATAATGAATGAATGCTTCTCAAAAGTTTATCCACGTTGATGTGGTTTGAGATTTTGATATTTAAGGAATTAGGAAATGGGGTATTGGGGAAAGGGAATTGGGGATTAGGGAATTAGGAATAGGGAATTAGGGATTGGGAATTGGGGATTGGGGAGGAATTATTCAAAAAAAACTCCTGATTGACAGGAGTTTTTTTAAAGTGCGGCAAAGGAGATTCGAACTCCCACGCCCTTTCGAGCGCTACCACCTCAAGGTAGTGCGTCTACCAATTTCGCCATCGCCGCATTTGAAATGATATTTATCATTTTGAGGTCGCCAAAGATAAAATGAATGATTCGAAAATTGAAAAATTAGTTTTTTGAGAAGGTATTTTCTTGTTTTTTCAAAACGATTCTAAAAGTAGTTCCTTTTCCAACTTCACTTTGTTTTACATATAAATAACCTTTGTGGTATTGTTCAATGATTCTTTTACTGAGGGAAAGTCCAAGACCCCAACCTCTTTTTTTAGTGGTAAAGCCTGGTTTGAAAACATTGGCCATATTTTTTTTGCTGATTCCTTTACCTGTATCTGAAACATCGATTTTAATTTCAGTTTTTTCATCAATGATGTTTACGATTATTTTGCCATGGCCGTCTAAAGCATCCAATGCATTTTTCAATAAATTCTCAATAACCCAGTCAAATAAAGGCGCATTGATTAAGCCGATGACGTTTCTATCTTGTGGCAATTTGATCTCAAAACTTACTTTTTCACTGGATCTCCTCTTGATATAATTAACCATACTTTCGATCTGGTCTGTAATGCTTGTGGCAACCAATTGTGGCGTGCTTCCAATTTTTCCAAATCTGTCACTTACTAATTTGAGTCGTTCTACATCTTTACTCATCTCTGCTGCAACTTTTTCATTGCCTTGCATTTCTTTGAGCATTTCTACCCATCCTTCTAAAGAGGAAATTGGTGTGCCGAGTTGGTGTGCGGTTTCTTTCGCCATCCCTGCCCAAACTTGATTTTGAGTAGATTTGTTTCTTGTGGAAATGGTGATTAGCGTGATAATGATAAAGAAAGCGACGATTATAAGTTGAATGATAGGATAATATCTTACTTCTTTCAATAAGTTGGAATCGCCGTAATAATATTTATTGTATATCAGCGGTTCTTTATTGATTTCTACAATAATGCCTTCATGTTGGCTTTTAAATTCCTCCAATTTTTTTGTAAGATATGCAGTGTCAGACTTTATCTTACTGGCTTCTATATTGAGATAATTTCCAGTGGGCCTGTCCTTTTCATCAGTTTCTATAATTGGAATTTCTACATTTTCATTGGTAATGATATTGGTTAAAATCAAGGCAGACTGATCGGTAGTTGTGCTTCTTGTTTTAAGTGATTCCGCCCAGATATTTACTTTTCTTCTTTCATCAGATGCGATTTTTTTCGAAAGATAATTCGAATAGAATATGGTGCCGGTCACAATCGCAATTGCAATTACAGCCAGTGAAGTACGCCAGTTGATGAATTGAGAAAACATAAGTAAAATTAATGTATTGGCGGCTAAAAAAATGTAAGTTTGTGTTCTTTAAAAGTAAAATTTGATGGCTTATCCGTCTGTAGCAGTTGTTATTTTAAATTGGAATGGCAAAAGTTTTTTAGAGAAATTTCTGCCTTCTGTATTGTCTGGCACCTACTCTAATTACAAAGTGATTGTAGCAGACAACGCATCTTCAGATGATTCTGTTTCTTTTTTGAAGTCGCATTTTCCAGAAATTGAAGTTATTATTAATCCAACTAATGAAGGTTTTGCTAAAGGGTATAATACTGCATTACAACAAGTAAATGCCGATTATTATGTATTGTTAAATAGTGATGTAGAAGTTACTCCGGGATGGATTGAGCCTGTGATTGAATTGATGGAAGCAGACAAAAAAATTGCTGCTTGTCAACCTAAGCTTCTGGCTTTTGATCAAAAAGATAGTTTTGAATATGCTGGTGCATCTGGTGGTTGGATAGATAGTTTCGGGTATCCGTTTACGAGAGGCAGGGTGTTTGATGTGATCGAAAAAGATCTTGGGCAGTATAATGATGCGGTATCTTGTTTTTGGGCTACGGGAGCTGCGATGTTTGTAAGAGCTGATGTTTACCACGAAATGAAAGGGTTGGATGCCTATTTCTTTGCCCATCAGGAAGAAATAGATTTGTGCTGGCGGATGCAGTTGTTTGGATATAAAATCTTTGTTCAACCAAAATCAGTTGTATATCATGTAGGAGGAGGCACCTTGCCCAAAGGCAATAGTCGGAAAGTATATTTGAATTTCAGGAATAATTTAATCATGCTAGCCAAAAACCTCCCATTTTGGAAAGCTTGCTGGAAAATTCCAGTTAGGTTTGGATTGGATGCCGTTGCAGCATGGAAGGGGCTATTGTCAGGCGAGTCTCATTATTTTATGGCAATCGCTAAATCGCATATGTCATTTATGTATTGGTTGATTTTTATCAAACGTACAACTCCAAAGCCTCAATTTTCATCATGTAATTTTAGTGGATGGCATCATGGATTGTTGATTTGGGATTATTTTTTTAAAAACAAAAAGACCTTTAAAGAAATTATTGGTGTTAAATAATTTTTTTTAAATAGAACACCTTATTTTTGCCTC
>CALPIT020000074.1 GCA_943323705.2 Streptomyces griseus | reverse complement strand
GCTCCACATTCCAACTCATTATTCTGATTACATTTCTTTCTTTTTTTGTATCAAATGAAACATTGAATCTCAACTGAAAGACATGTTGTAAAGGAGCCCAGCAAATGATAATTGCAATCAAACTGATTAAGCTTAACCATCGCTTTACAAACAACCAGAAAATAATAAAGAAAACATTGATAATTAGAAAATAAAAAGCCGTTAGTGAGAACAGTCCTGCAATCCATTCATTGCCGAGATTAATGGAATTGCCATAACAACCCAACATCAGAAAAATAGCCAATACCGTATTGCAGATTATAACAATCGTCTTAGTTGCTTTTCTCAAAAATTGAACGGCCATACTTAAAGTTATACCAATTTTAATTACAATCTAGTCCAAATGATATAGGTATAATACCGATGTGATAGCTGTTTGGGACAATTTGATTGGACCATTACAGATATCCAATCGGTGTTAAGCAGGAAATTTATGGCAGCCACCAAATAATCTTGGTTAGTAAATTAAAAAATAAGTATTATTTAATTGAATCGTCCTCAGAAGCCTTTTTTAATATTAATTTTTCTTCTTCTGTTAGGAAATCATAACCTTCGGAATTGATTTTATCTAAGATTTCATCAACTCTTTTTTGATTAACAAGTGATGATTTGCTGAAAGGATTTTTATCACCTGTTTTGTAAAAAACTTTTTTCTTAATGTCTTCTTTGTTTGTGATTTGTTTCGGACTAAACACATTGATAACCCATTGATAAGACTTGTTCATCCAAACGCCGGCATCTGTTCCTTTGCGTAAAAGATAGATATAAATAAATCCTGCCAATGCGCCTCCCAAATGAGAAAGACTATAAGCAGCACTCAAAGAAGCTACGCCTGCAAAGTCGATGATGATGTAAACAGTCAATAATACCCAAATTGGAATGCCTTTTCTGATTTGAGTAAAAAACCGATGATCCGGATTTAAGTAAGTGGTTGCAGTGGCTACTGCCATAGTAGCGGCATTGGCGCCTATTAATGAAGCATGATTAATATCGGCTTGAATAGGCGGAATTAGATAATGAGCACCAATAAAAAATAGTCCACCCAATACACCACCGTAAATGTAAATAGGCATGATTTTGTCATTGCCCGTCATGTCTTGCAACAAATAACCAAAAGCCCACAACCAAAGCATATTACTGAGGATACGCATCACTGAATTTCCTGTATCGCTGAACATATAAGTAAGAATCGTCCAGGGCCTTTGACTTAGAGAACTCAAACCCGAAGGCAATTGAAACCACTGTAAAATATCATTTTGGAAAACTGCGGGAGTTTGTTCATAAAAGAAATAGACCACCTGCATGGTCAGTAAAATCATGAAGAAAATCGAATTGAGTATAAACAATGCCATCAATGCATTATTGTCACTGCCTAATAAAAATCCTTTTTTCCTAAGGTGTTTGTACTCCTGGTATCTGTCTGATTCACCCATATTAAAAAAATTGTTGTCTGTTATTTCTGTTCCAATAGAATACAATTAAAAATCCTGCCAACGCGCCTCCAAGATGAGCAAAGTGTGCAATATTATCACTTGCCGAATTGGAATTGGAGATGCCTCCGAAAATATCCATCGCAACAATTCCCATAATAGCCCATTTGGCTTTTATCGGAAATGGTATTGGCATGATAAATAATTGTGTGTTCGGAAAGGTATATCCATAAGCTACAAGTATACCCATAATGGCGCCGGAAGCACCAACTGTAGCATTGCTAAGTAAAATATTTTGATACATGATAAATTCATCTGGAGATAAAATGGAATGGTCGACGCTCCAATATGTAAATGCATAACTGCCCATTTGTGCCAATCCTGCCACCAAACCGCAAATCATATAAAAACTGAGGAATCTTTTTGGTCCCCATAATTTTTCCATCAAACTGCCAAACATCCATAAGCCAAACATGTTAAACAGCAAATGGAAGAAACTTCCATGCATGAACATGTGCGTTACGAGCTGATAAGGTTCAAATGCCTTAGATTTATAATGATGTAACGCAAACAATTCGGTGAATTTCGAATTATTTTCAACGCCGCCAAACGCACTCTGGGCAAAGTATACAAGCGAATTGATGATAATAAGATTTAAAACTATCGTGCTGGTACGTGAAAAGCTGTTTCTGAATTCCATAGGTAAATGTAAAAATTAATGATTTGATTTTAAAGTCAGTAAAGCTACACATTCAATATGATGTGTATGAGGAAACATATCTACAGCCTGTACCTTTACAACATTATATTTTTCTGAAAGCAAAGCGATGTCTCTAGCCTGAGTTGCCGTATTGCAACTTACATAAACAATTTTTGGTGATTGCATTTCTAGTAATTTATTAACTAGTTTTTCGTGCATGCCTGCCCGTGGCGGGTCGGTAATGACTACATCCGGTTTACCATGTTGAGTAAAAAAATCATCATTACAGATTTTAATCACATCGCCGGCAAAAAATTGAGCATGTTCAATATTATTGAGCGCTGCATTTTTCTTCGCATCTTCAATGGCATCTTCAATCACTTCAACACCGATTATTTTTTTTGCTTTGTCGCTCACAAAAATACCAATGCTGCCCGTGCCACAATACAAGTCATACACAATTTCTTCGCCTGTTAATCCCGCAAAATCTTTCGCAACAGAATATAAATTTTCAGCCTGTTGGGTATTGGTTTGGAAAAAGGATTTAGGACTGATCATAAACTCCCATTTTCCCAACTTTTCCATTACATAACCTTTGCCGAAATATACTTGAGGCGTAAGGTCGTAAATGGTGTCATTCCACTTTGGATTGATGGTATACAGCAAAGTGGTTATTGCCGGAACCTTTGCCAACAGATGATCTAACAAGGCGATGCGGTTGGTTTCATCTTCGTTATTAATGACAATATTTACCATCAGCTCGCCAGTTGTGGTGAACCTGATAATAATATTACGCAACCATCCGGTATGTTCTCTGATATCGTAAAAAGCGAGATTGTTCACTGCAGCAAAATCACGAACAGTATTTCTGATGGTATTATTTACATCGTCGAGCAAATGACATTCAGTGATATCAATAACCTTATCGAAAATTCTTGGGGCATGATAACCCAAAGCATTTTGCTGTGTGATGGCAGTTTCAGAACCTATTTCTTCGTTGGTGAGGTATCTTTTATTGCTAAATGTGAATTCGAGTTTGTTGCGGTATGCCGTGGTTTTTGCAGAACCGATGATGGGCAGTATTTCAGGAATCTCGATTTTGCCGATACGTCTCAGGTTTTGTTCTGCTTCTTGCTGTTTGTATTCCAATTGCTTTTCATAAGGCAACATTTGCCATTTACAGCCCCCGCAATTACCAAAATGTTTACAAAAAGGAGCTAATCTAAAGGGAGAAGGTTCAACAATTTTAATAGCTCTGCCTTCAGCCCAGTCTTTTTTGCTCTTGCCCAATTGAATATCAGCCACGTCTCCCGGTATCACACCGGAAATAAAAATCACTTTGCCATCAACTCTTGCGAGCGATTTCCCTTCAGCCGCATAATCTGTAATGGTGATATTATTAAGAACGACGTTTTTATGTTTTTTTCGCACGATGCAAATTTAGCCTATAAATGAGGAAATCTATTTGTTAATGAAATGTAATTTTGAAACTAATGAAATTTATTCAGCTTTTAAAAACGCCATATTTTTAATACATTTGACTACTTTTTTAAAGATTATGAAGAAAATTGTATTCATTACCGCCATTTTATCGTCATTCACGATTATTTCACAAGCCCAAAAAACAAAAACCACAACTGATGCAACTGCATCTAAAGCTCCGGGCGAGTCTTTCACAGTAACTTTAAAAACGCCAAGTTACAAATCCGGACTTACGTATCTGTGTTACCACATGGGCAAAAACCTCAATATTGAAGATTCAACTTATTTCAATGAACAAGGTGTTGCTATTTTTAAAGGCAACCGAAAATTAATGGGCGGTATTTATGCTGTTGTATTTCCTGGCAAAAATCTGACTTTTGATTTCTTTGTGGATAAAGAACAGAACCTTAGTATTTACGCAGATAGTTCTGATTTGCAAAATGTAAAAATAACTGGTTCAACAGCCAATGATTTGTTTCAACTCTATCAGAAATTTGTGGGAGCTACAGGCATGCTGATGCAAACGGAAAGATTGGCTTACAATGCTTCTAAAACAAAAGCAGATTCAACACTTCATCTTGAGAAATACAACAAGTTCAATAAAGAACTTATTGATTTCAGAGACAAGCTGATGAAGGAAAATCCCGAATCAATGATGGCTTCGATGTTGAATGCCATGAGAGAACCTGAAATCTTGAATAAAGAACCTAAAACACGTCAGGACACTTTAGATAACTATTATTATTACAAAAAACACTATTGGGATGGCGTTTCATTTACAGATGATCGTATAATTCGTACGCCATTCTTCTTACCTAAACTCGAGAGATATTACAGAGAAATTTTACAACAATCATCAGATAGCATTATCAAAGATTTAGATTACAAATTATTGTTGGCAAGGGTTAGTCCAGAGATGTATAAATTTTTATTGAATTGGTTTACGGATGAATACATCAATCCAAAATACATGGGACAAGATGCTGTATTTGTTCATCTTTTTGAAAAATACCATAGCAAAGGCGTAAGTACCTGGTTGAATGAAAAACAACAGGAAACAATTTCGAGAAGAGCATATATGCAAATGAGCAACCTCATTGGTGTAAAGGCAGCCAACCTTGAAATGGTGGATTCAACAGGAAAACCAAAACCATTGTATGATTTGAATGCGGAGTACACATTAGTGATGTTCTGGGATCCAACTTGCGGACATTGTAAAGAAGAAATTCCAAGAATAGATTCTATTTATAGAGCGACTTGGAAAGCAAAGGGTGTTAGAATTTATTCAGTTTTGTCGGATAACGACAAGAAAAAAGAATGGGTTGATTACGTTAAAGAACATAAAATCGGGGATTGGACAAACGTGTATGAAACCAAGGAAATGGAAAAAGCGATTAATGATGCACAACGTCCTGGATTCAGACAGTTATACGACGTCATTCAAACACCTACCATCTTACTATTGGATAAAGAAAAACGTATCGTTGGTAAGAAACTTAGCTGGGAACAACTTAATGATTTCTTAGAAACAAAGTGGAAAGAAAAAAAGAATTAAAGGGTACAAAACATTATCATAAATGAAAAAATTTTATCTAACAACAGCACTGTTATGCAGTGCTGTTTTCGGTTTTAGTCAATCGTTGATTACTTACGGTAAATATTCAGTAAACAAAGCTGAATTTCTAAGAGCGTACAATAAAAATAAAACAACTGTTACAGATAAAGAAAAAGCCATCAGAGATTACGTTGACCTGTACACGAACTTTAAACTGAAAGTAAAAGCCGCTCAGGAATTAAAGTTAGATACGACAGCACAGCAGATTGCTGACCTTGATAATTTCCGTCACCAGATTGAAGAGAATTACATGAGTGATGAAAAGACGTTTAAGTTTTTAATGGATGAAGCATTTGATAGAAGTCAATCTGATTTACATGTAGTGAGATATACTTTACCTATTGATATCAATTCGGAACCCAATGACACGATGAAGAATTATCAAGTCATTCAATCTGTATTCGACGCATTGAAAACAAAATCCAGGGTTGAAATCACTAAAGACATAAATGTAAAATATGTGGACATGGGTTATGTTACAGTATTTGCATTACCATATGTCTATGAAAATATTGTGTACGGTTTAAAGCCAGGAGAATTTTCAAAACCATATAAATCTAAAAAAGCTTGGCATATTTTTCAGGTTGTAGACCAACGCAAGAGTGCCGGAAAATGGAAGGTTGCTCAAATATTATTTACATCACCGGAAAATGCAGATGATGCTACAAAAGCAAATGCCAGAAAATTGGCTGATTCTGTTTATTCACTACTGCAAAATGGATCAGAGTTTGGCGCTATGGCCAGAGAATACAGTGATGACAAATTAACTTATCTAAGCGGCGGCGAAATACCAGAATTTGGAACCGGTAAATTTGATATCGAGTTTGAAAGAGAAGTGGTGAAATTGAAAGCCGACAATGAATTCTCAGCACCTTTCAATACTACGTTTGGTATTCATATTATCAAGAGATTGTCGTTTACCCCTACACCTGCAACAAAAGATGATGAGACTTTTCAGTTTGAACTGAAACAAAAATTAATGCAGGACGAAAGAATGAAAATAGCCAGAGATAAGTTTGCCAATGACATCTTATCCAAAATTGGGTTTAAACAATCGTCAATGGTTTCACAAAATGATTTGCTTCGTTTAGTGGATACCGTTATGAACAATACTGAAGATGTGGATATTGCTTCCAATACACCCATCAGTAAAAAAATAATCATCAATTATAGCAAAGGAAATATAAAGGGAGAGGACTGGTTGATTTTTGCAAGAGATTATAAATCAAATCCAGAATTATATAAAGAAGAAACCAATGCAGAATTATGGGAGAAATATAAAATTGTGGCTTCATTAGATTATTACAAGAAACATTTGGAGACATTTAATACTGAATTTGCGAACCAGCTTCAGGAATTTAAGGAAGGCAATATGTTGTTTGAAGTGATGGAAAAGCAGGTATGGTCGAAAGCAGCTTCAGATACGGTGGGTTTAAAAAATTATTATGAAGAAAATAAAAAGCAATATACCTGGGCGCCAAGTGCGGATGTGATTTTATTCAATGCCATGTCTGAAGATTTAGCCAATGAAGTGCAGGTGCAAATGAAATCAGGGAATAACTGGAAAACATTGATTGAAGAAAAACAAGGCGAATTGCAAGGGGATAGCGGAAGGTTTGAATTGACGCAAATTAATGGTAATGCCAATGCAACATTAGGAAGTTTTTCACCAGTAATAAGAAATGCAGATGGAACAGCGACTTTCATGCAATACTTTAAAATTTACACTGGTGGAGAACAAAGGAATTTCGAAGATTCAAAAGGCTTGGTGATTAACGATTATCAAAATGTAGTTGAAAAAAGATGGTTAGAGGAGCTTCGCAAAAAATATCCGGTAAAAGTGAATGAGGTGTTGTTGAAGCAGATCGTGAAGGAGGCGAATTGAGCCCCCTCAATCCCCCAAGGGGGAAGTTTGGTGCCACGAATTCACGAATTTTTTACCGCGGAGAAATAGAGTATTTAGAGTTTTCGCAGAGATAAGTCGATACTTTTCATTGTTCCCCTCTCGCGGAGACATCCCCCTTCGGGGAATTAAGGGGGCTTGGGGGTGAGGTTTTCCATTCATGAGTTAATGATATTTTCATTTCTGAAATACTCCTTTTACATTCTACATTGGATATTTTACATTTTACATTTTTCACCGCTGAGAAGTAGAGTAAAAGAGTTTACGCAGAGATTCTTTATGATTTTCCGATTCATGAAAGAATGATACTTTATTTCCGAAATACTACTTTTACATTTTACATTCAATATTTTACATTGGATATTTTAACACTCCCCATCCCGTTTTTTCCTCCAAAATTCTTGAGTAAAAAACTTAGCAAAAAATACTAAAAAAATTAGTGTAGATAAATTTATTCCCTTATCTTTGTTCTCTCATTTAGATTTACACAGTAATTCAGATACATCAACCAATAAAAAAAGAAAACAATGAGTAACACAGAAAAATTAAAAGCTTTAAAGCTTACGATGGACAAAATTGACAAGGATTTCGGAAAGGGATCTGTCATGATGATGAACGAAAGAACCGAAACCGAACAAGGTGTGATTTCAACCGGTTCGATAGGTTTGGATGTGGCGTTAGGAATTGGCGGTTTGCCTAAAGGTCGTGTTATAGAAATATACGGACCTGAATCTTCTGGTAAAACAACATTGGCTACTCATATTATTGCAGAGGCACAGAAAAAAGGCGGCATTTGCGCTTTTATAGATGCTGAGCATGCTTTTGACAGCAATTATGCTAAAAAATTAGGTGTAGATATTGACAACCTATTGATATCTCAACCTGATTATGGTGAACAAGCTTTAGAAATTGCAGACAGATTGATTTTGTCTGGCGCTTTAGACGTTGTGGTTATTGATTCTGTTGCAGCTTTGGTTCCTAAGAGTGAACTCGAAGGCGAAATGGGAGACAGCAAAATGGGATTGCACGCTCGTTTAATGAGCCAGGCTTTGAGAAAATTAACTGCCACCATATCAAAAACAAACAGCTGCTGTATTTTCATCAATCAATTGAGAGAGAAAATCGGTGTAATGTTTGGAAACCCTGAAACCACAACTGGCGGTAACGCTTTGAAATTTTATGCATCGGTTCGTTTGGACATCCGTAGAATGACACAAATTAAAGATGGTGATGAAGTGGTAGGTAACCACATCAAGGTTAAAGTAGTTAAAAACAAAGTAGCACCTCCTTTCCGTCAGGCCGAATTTGATATCATCTACGGAGAAGGCATTTCTAAAGTTGGTGAAATCATCGACATGGGTGTAGAAATGGGTATCGTTCAAAAAAGCGGTAGCTGGTTTAGTTACAATAACGACAAACTTGGACAAGGCCGCGAATCTGTAAAACAACTGCTTCTCGATAATCCTGAAATGGCAAACGAAATCGAAACCAAAATCAGAGAGAAGATTAAAGAAATGCAGGCGTCTTAAAAAAATTAAATGGGAGAATACAAAAGAAACTCCTGTTTAAAAACTCAGATATATGTAAACCTATAAATCACCTTTTAATTTTTCATTCAATTACCATTTTATAGTTGAATTTTTTTTGGGTTAGTTAATCGAATTGCCCCGATAGTCTTGTCGGGGCAATTGTTTTTAAACCCCCTCAATCCCCCAAGGGGGAAGTTGATTGCGTTTTGCTCTTATGCCACGAATGCACGAATTAATTTTACCGTGAGAGTATAGAATATGAAAATTCTATATAGATATTTAATTTGACAAAGCCATTTCACGAAGCTATTTTGCAGATTCCCCACTTCGGGGGGATTAAGGGGGGCTGTCTCCTCCTAATATCCATTCAATTTTCCCTAATTTGCACTCCAAAAATTAACTATTGTCACTTCGTGCAAACAGAATAAAAGCCCATTTTGCCTTAATCGGAACAAATATTTTTTTCGCGATAAATTTTTCTGCTGTTAAGTTTCTGATTAACAACCATTTTATTCAGCCCTTTGGTTTGAATTTTATCAGAATGTTTTTTACCACTTTGCTTTTATGGATGTTTTATTTTTTAAATCCGGTTAAAGTTTCAGTAAGAAAAATTCACTATAAAAGATTTGTTATTTGTGCCTTATTAGGTATTGTGATTAATCAATTGCTTTTTATTAAAGGCTTATCAATGACCTTCTCTATTCATGCTTCTTTGTTAATGTTAACGACGCCGATTTTTATTACCATTATAGCCGCATTCATTTTAAAAGAACACTTGCATAAATTTAAAATTCTTGGTTTGTTGTTAGGCATTACCGGTGCGCTTGTGTTAATTATGGCAAGAAAAAATTCTGGAACGGGTACCAATGTTTTTTGGGGAGACATTTTTGTTATCATCAATGCCATCTGTTATTCCTGTTATTTTATTTTAGTAAAACCTTTAATGAAAAGATATTCTGCCATGTCTGTAATTAGAGTGTTGTTTACTATAGGGACTTTTATTGCATTACCCATTTGCTGGAATGAATTTATCGCTATTCCATGGAGCACCTACACACTTTTATCAACTTCATTATTGTTGTTAATTGTAATTGGTGGAACATTTTTTGCGTACACCTTTAATCTCTATGGCATCAAACATCTCGGGGCTTCTATATCGGGATCTTATATATACACACAACCCTTTTTTGCAACAGTTATCGCCATGATATTCATGAACGAAACGTTAGACATTTATAAAATTATTGGTGGAGTATTCATTTTTTCAGGAGTGTATTTTGTGACAAAAAAATTACATCATGCTTGATTATATTGTAGTTTCCAATGTTGATGAATATCGTGTCGCAGCTGATCTTTTTCAAGAATATGCTAATTGGTTAGGTATAGATTTGGGATTTCAAAAATTTGAAGATGAGCTACTTTCTTTACAAACAATGTATGGTCCAAATCATGGAACTATAATTTTATGTAAATCCGACAATGAATGTATTGCCTGTGTTGCAGTAAGGCCCATTGACGATAAAATTGCTGAACTAAAACGAATGTATGTTAAGCCCCAATTTCAGCGAAGGGGAATAGGGGAGGAATTGCTTCGACTATCATTATCATTTGCAAAAAAAGCAGGTTATGAAAAAGCAAGATTGGATACCTTAAATACCATGTTGCCCGCAATGAATCTGTACAAAAAAAATGGC
>CALPIT020000073.1 GCA_943323705.2 Streptomyces griseus | reverse complement strand
TGATTTTTTTGGGTGCGAAAAAAAATGATGGAATTATTTGAAAAATATTTAGCCCCCTCAATCCCCCAAAGGGGGACTTTGTTTTGTTTGCCTTGAATCAAGGCCCCCTCAATCCCCCAAAGGGGGGACTTTGATTATGTTTTGTTGAATTGCCTAGAATGAAGCCCCCTAAATCCCCCAAAGGGGTACTTTGATTATGTTTTGTTGGTTAGCCACGAATTATTTTATGCCACAAAGCACAAAGACAAAAAGATACAAGAAGATTGTTTTTATTTCACAAATAAAAACTTCCCCTTTGGAGAACTGAGGGGGACTCACGAATTGTTATTCATGAGATGTTGATTATTTCATATCCGAATAACCAGTTTTACATTGAATATTTTACATTGGATATTTTACATTTATTTTGCCACAAAGGCGCTAAGACACAAAGGTTCACTAAGGTTAAGCTTTTACCCAAATTCCTAGTCCCAAATCCCATTTCACCAATTCCTCAATTAACCTCCCCTTTCAGTAAAGCCGCAATCGCATTATCATAAATCATCTTCCATTCATCCACAGTTCCCCATGATTGACCATTAACCTCCACGCCACCTTCATTTACATGACCAATTTTTGTAACAGGTACAGAAGACTGACTTACTAATTTTTCAAAATCAGCTTTCATTTTTTCGTTAACCGAAACTACAACCCTACCCTGTGCTTCACCAAACCAAAATGCATCTTTGCGGATGTCATTATTTTCTTGGGATACACTGAAACCAAGATTTTTGTTGAATGAAGACTCTAGTAATGTAACCATCAATCCACCTTCACTAATATCGTGAGCAGAAACGATTACTTTTTCCTGAATCAATTTCAAAACAAATTGCTGCATGTCAAACTCCTCATCCAAATTGAAATATGGTGCAGATGAAAATTCTTCGCCAACTATTTTATGTACATATTCAGAAGAGCCGATGTCGTTTTTAATGTGACCGATTACATATATACTATCGCCTGCTTCTTTAAAATACATGGTCATTTTATCTGCAACACTATCCAATAAACCCACCATTCCGATTGTAGGTGTTGGGTAAACCGGACCGTCGGGAGATTGGTTATAAAAACTTACGTTTCCACCGGTAACAGGCGTATCGAATTTTACACAAGCTGCGCCCATTCCCTTTATGGCTTCTGTAAATTGATAGTAGACTTCTGGATCATAAGGATTTCCAAAATTCAGGCAGTTCGTAACGCCTAAAGGCTGACCACCGCTACAAACAATATTTCTTGCCGCTTCTGCAACTGCAATCATGGCACCTTTATAAGGGTCAGCAAAAACATAGCGACTGTTACAATCAGTAGTCAGGGCTAATGCTTTATTGGTAGGTTTTGCTATTACAACCGCTGCATCACTTGGTTCATTGGTGTTAGTGGTACCCGTTCCTACCATGCTATCGTATTGATCAAAAATCCATTTTTTACTAGCAATGTTTGGAATGGCTACCAATTGTTTTGCAATGGCCATTATATTTTCAGGTACAGCAATTGCATCCTGATTAAAAGATTCAATTTTTGATAAGTAAGTAGGTTTGGTAAAGCTTCTTTCATATTGCGGAGCACCGCCACCCAAAACCAGTTCATCTGCTGGAATAACCGCTTCTTCAACTTGATCCATATAAAAACGTAACATGCCGTCTCCGGTAACATCCCCAATATGACTACAAGGCAAATCCCATTTTTCAAACACATCGATTACGGCTTGTTCTTTCCCTTTTTCAACAACGAGTAACATACGTTCCTGACTCTCACTCAACAACAATTCCCAAGCTTTCATACCTTTTTGGCGAGTGGGTACTTTATCTAAATGGATAATCATTCCAGATTTTCCTTTGGCACTCATTTCAGCAGTTGAGCATATGATACCTGCAGCGCCCATATCCTGCATACCTACTACTGCGCCTGTTTGAATGACTTCTAAACAAGCCTCTAATAATTTCTTTTCCTGAAATGGATCACCCACTTGAACGGCAGGTAAATCTTCAGCACTATCTTCTGTAATTTCAGCGCTGGCAAAAGAAGCGCCACCAATACCGTCTTTTCCGGTTGCACTGCCTACAAAGAAAACTGGATTTCCTATACCTTCAGATGTAGCAGAAACCGTTTCTCCTTTTTTCACAATACCTACACTCATGGCGTTCACTAACGGATTCGTATGATAGCATTCTTCAAAATAAATTTCACCACCAACAGTAGGAACGCCGAAACAATTACCATAATGTCCGATACCGTGAACTACACCGGCCAATAAATGCTGTGTTTTAGCTTCTGTCAATTTTCCAAAACGCAATGAATTTAAAGAAGCAATGGGTCTTGCGCCCATGGTAAATATATCTCTGTTTATACCACCAACTCCCGTAGCCGCACCTTGAAAAGGCTCAATAGCGGAAGGATGGTTGTGAGATTCGATTTTAAAAACAACACCATAATCACCACCAATATCCATCAAGCCTGCATTTTCTTCGCCAGCTTTTACCAGCATTTTTTTACCTTCTCGAGGCAATGTTTTCAACCACTTGATGGAGTTTTTATAACTACAGTGCTCGCTCCACATGCCACTGAAAGCGCAAAGCTCAGTGAAATTGGGGGTTCTACCCAACTTGGTTTTTATCAATTCAAATTCTTCGGGGGTAATTCTTAATTGAGCGGCGGTTTGTGCAGTAATTTCCATGTTGATGATAAAAAGTTGAAAAATTCAGCGCAAAATTAATTACAATGCTTCAGCTTCAATATTAATTAATGAAATTATTTTAACTAACTTCCCACATAAAAAATTGCCATTGCAGTATTTCGTTTTTTTTATCGTTTTTGTCTTTTTATGCTGGACTATTGTCAAAATTCCTTTTGTCAGAAATTCAGCATTGAGTCCGAAAATAATATTGGCTTTATTTATTACAAGAATTGCTGCTGGATTAACATTGGGATGGCTAGCTCATTATTTTTCTCCTTTAAACGATTATACAACATTAAATAACGAAGGGATTGTAGAGTTTCAAAACCTTATTCATAAACCTCAGCTATTTTTCACCGATATATTTTATTCTCCCTACCAAAATACATACGGCGGTTATTTCGATGCAGTTGGTTCTTATTGGAATGACCTCAGAAATAATATTATCACTAAATTCCTTGCGTTTCTGAATATTATCAGCAGGGGCCATTTCAATACGAATGTGTTGCTGTTAAACATCATTCCATTTTTAGGAAGTATTGCCATTTACCGAGTTTTCATCATTATTTTTCCAAGCAGAAAATGGATTGTCATAATGGGATGCTTTTTGATCCCCACCACTTTACTGTTCAGTTCAGGCATTCATAAAGACTTGTTTGTTTATTCAGCGCTTTGCTTTTACAGTTATGGTATTTTCTTTTCAATAACAGAAAAGTTCACATGGAAAAGATGTGTATTTATACTGGTTTCTTTTTTCATGATTTTGTTGATGCGAAATTTTCTTGCCATAGCGCTGATTCCCGCAACAATAGGTTTTGTGCTGACAAATAAATTAAAAATGAAACCGGTAGTTGTTTATGGTACCCTATATATAACAGCATTATTTTTTATAATAGCCTGTGATTTTTTTTCGACTTCGTTTCAACCTTTACGAATCATATCAGACCGACAAGAAGAGTTCCTTAAACTACCCAAGGCGAAATCTCAAATTGAGTTGACAGCGTTGACACCAGATTTACACAGCTTTGCGAAAAACTTCCCTGAAGCTGTAGATCACGGTTTTCTGCAGCCCCATTTTTGGAAAACAAATCATTGGACAGGTATTGTTGCGTCATTGGAATGGGTTATTTTATTCTTATTGCCTTTGGTTTTGGTTCTTTTATTGAGAAGAAGAGCCCAAACTCATTCTCATTTTATTTGGTTTGGCTTTGCAGTTGCATTTACCATGTTTATTATGATTGGATATATTATTCCCAATCTCAATTCCATTGTAAGGTATAAAAGCATATACCTACCATTTATTATAACTCCAATTCTTTGCTTGATTTCATTAAACAAGCCCAAAAAAACACATTAAATTTATAAATATGTTTTGTTTTTATTCACAATGACTTCATTTTTTAAACTTTTATTCAAAATAAATTGACTTTTTCGCATTAATGAGTTTATTTTGTAGCTTAAAATAAAACAAAATGGAATCATTAAGATTTACCGCCATCAAGAATGTCGCTAAAAATGCGATTAATTATGAAGTAAAATCCAACGAGAAGATAACTTCAATTTTCAATGAGAATGTATTTACAATAAAAGTAGCACGTCATTACCTAAGTGATGAAGCTTATAAAAGTCTTATTTCTTCTACACGCGGAGGTAAAAAAATCGACCGTACCATGGGAAGTAACATTGCCAATGGTTTAAAAGCATGGGCTGAAGAAAAAGGCGTTACCCACTTTACACACTGGTTTCAACCATTAACAGGATTGTCTGCTGAAAAGCATGATTCATTTTTTACTTTAAAAGGCGACGGCACTCCTATCCAAGAATTTGATGGTGCAGCTTTGATTCAACAAGAACCAGATGCTTCTTCATTTCCTAGTGGAGGATTGAGAGCAACTTTTGAAGCGAGAGGATATACTGCATGGGACCCATCATCTCCTGCGTTCATCATGGAGACAGGTCAAGGTAAAACACTTTGCATTCCTACCATTTTCGTTTCTTATACCGGTGAATCTTTAGATACCAAAACACCTTTGTTGAAAGCGATTGTAGCATTAGATAAAGCTGCTGTAGATGTTTGTCAGTATTTCGATAAGAATGTATCTAAAGTAAATGCAACTTTAGGATGGGAGCAAGAATATTTTGTAATCGATGCGGGATTGGCAACAGCCAGACCAGACTTAGTTTTAACCGGCAGAACTGTATTCGGACATGCACCTGCAAAAGGACAGCAATTGGAAGATCATTATTTCGGTGCGATTCCTGAGCGCGTCTATGCGTTCATGAAAGACTTCGAAAAAGAGTCATATAAATTGGGTATACCATTAAGAACAAGACATAACGAAGTGGCACCTGCTCAGTTTGAGTGTGCACCTATTTTCGAAGAGCTTAATTTGGCAGTAGATCACAATACCTTGTTGATGGATATAATGACCAGAGTAGCTAAGCGTCATAATTTAATTGTGTTGTTGCATGAAAAACCATTCGCCGGCATCAACGGAAGTGGAAAGCACAACAACTGGAGTATGGCTACAGATACAGGCGTTAATCTTTTAGCTCCAGGTAAAACACCCAAAACAAATTTGATGTTCTTGACATTCTTTGTCAATACTATTAAAGCAGTTCATGATTATGCTGAATTAATCAGAGCTTCTATCGCCAGTGCGAGCAATGACCACAGATTAGGAGCAAATGAAGCCCCTCCTGCTATCATTTCAATTTTCATTGGTAAATATCTTACTGATGTTTTGAATCAAATAGAAACTAGAGTTGGTGGAAATTTTGATGAAACAGACGAAGCGATGTTGAAATTGGATATTCACAAGAGCATTCCAGAATTGATGTTGGATAATACAGATCGTAACCGTACCTCTCCATTTGCATTTACCGGAAACAAGTTTGAATTCCGTGCTGTTGGTTCTTCTGCAAATTGCGCAGGACCAATGACTGTATTAAATACTGTAATGGCTGAAACGTTGAAAAACTTTAAAGCTGAAGTTGATGGATTGATAGAAAAAGGCGAAAAGAAAGAGGTAGCTATTTTGCAAGTGATTCAGAAATATATTGTAGAAAGCAAAAAAGTGTTATTTGAAGGTGATGGCTACAGCGATGAGTGGGAAAAAGAAGCTGAAAAAAGAGGCTTGCCGAATATAAAAACAACGCCGGTTTCATTGGATGCTTACGCAGCAGATAAGGCTAAGAAATTATTCGAAGACCATCATATTTACAATCATCTTGAGTTGGAAGCCAGACATGAAATTATGCTGGAAGAATATATCAAGAAGGTACAAATTGAAGCAAGAGTGATGGGCGATTTGGCGAGTACTTATATCATTCCTGCTGCTTTGAAATATCAAAATAGCTTGATTGAAAATATCAGAGGATTGAAAGATGCGGGATTAAATGCATCTACTTACGAAAGTCAGAAATTAACGCTAGAAAAAATAAGCGAACACGTTAATTTGATTAGTAAAAATGTGGCTGCCATGATAGAAGCCCGCAAAAAAGCAAACGAAATAAAAGATACAAGAAGTAAGGCCATTGCATATTGCGATGATGTAAAAGGCAACTATTTTGATGTGATCAGATACCATGCAGACAAGTTAGAATTGATGGTTGATGACAGTTTATGGCCTTTACCAAAATATCGTGAATTATTATTTTTAAGATAATATTTACAATTTGAAAAAAAATCCTCCTTTATTGGAGGATTTTTTTTCTATATTTAATCTTTGTGAGAAATAGTTAGTCTGAATACCCGCTATTAAAAAATATTATTTACAGTTCTAAAAACAAGTTCAAAAATGAAAAAAATCGTCGTAATCGCTTCTCTAGTTTTAATCGGTGCAAATGGTTTCTCTCAAGCAAAAAAAGAATTGAATGAAGCACCTGCTGGCACTATCGCTCCAGCAGCAAAATCAGAAAACCAAAAAGACAAGTACAAAGATCTTAATCTTACTGATGACCAGAAAAGCAAAATGAAAGAATTAAACAAAAAGAACAAAGCTGATAAAGCTAAAATTGAAGCAGATGGTACGTTAGCAGCAGATCAAAAAGCAGCTAAATTGAAGGAATTAAAAAAGGAAAATTCTAAAGCATTTAAGGCTATACTTACTCCACAACAATTGGAAACTTACAAAGCCACACACAGCAAATCTAAAGACAGCGAATAATTTAAAACCTAATACTTTTGATTTATGAGATATTCCTTTTTATTCATTATGAGCTTATTTTTTTTGAATAATGGAATATCTCAAATTTCAAATTCGAAGTATCAGAAAACTGATAATTTCATTTTTGAAATTGGCCCGCTTGAAAAATCCAACGTCGCTAACATCGTCGACACCATTACTGCTCCATTTACCGATAAAGAAAATAAAGCCCGCGCTATTTATACCTGGATAGCCAATAATATAGAATTAGACCCCAAGGCGATTCGCTCGGGTGACAACAAAAATACCGAACCAGAAAATGTAATTAAGTTAAGGAAGTCTACCCCACTTGGATTTGCCATGCTGTTTCAGGAGATGTGCAGTCAGGCCGACATTCGTTGTTTGGTTGTAGATGGTTACACAAAATACAATGCCGAACAAATCAATGAAATACCTGATGCCATCAACTACTCATGGAATGTGATTCAATTAGGCACCAGTCCAAATGCCTGGTATTATGTGGATGCCGCAAAAGCTAGTGGTTACTTAGACACCAAGCAAACCCGTTTCACTCGAAAGTTTTCCGGTGATTATTTCTTTGCCAATAAAAATATTTTCAATCTAGATCATTTCCCAGATAATCAGGCATGGCTAATGGGAGAAGGCTCAAAAAGTATCAAAGATTTCTACTCACTGCCACTAATACACGAAGGTGCTTATCAATTGGGCGTAATCAAACCCAACCCTGCCAACGGTTTCATTCAAACAAAACCAACCGTATCTAATTTATTCAGCTTTAAAGCAAATGACGTTCAAAGTATCAACAATATTTCTATTGTCATTGGCGAAGGCAACAAAGAACAAAAACCGGAAAGAGTAAATGTTACTACAAAAGGTAATGAAATATTTTTTAGTTGTTTTTTCAAAAAAGAAGATACTTATCCTGTGAAAATAATTGTGGATGGGAAGGTAACGATTACTTATATGGTTGAATCTTCTGAATAAATTTCCCCTTCTCACCCACCGTTGAAACGGTGGGCTAATATAAAATGTCGGTTAATATTTAGCTGTTATATAAACAAATAATCTCTTCGTCACAACGTTGAAAAATCAGGCTATGTTGAAATGGCTAAATCCTATGCACCCACCGTTGAAACGGTGGGCTATGTTGAAATGGTGGGCTAAAATAAATAACCCAAATAAATAAACTCAGCGAAAACTCTTTTACCTCTTTTCTCAGCGGTAAAAAAAATCCTCATTTTATTTCGCCAATAAATTTGCAAATAGTCTATACGCTCCCGTTACACCCGCTGGTAGTTGTCTGAAAAATGAAATACCAGTATACACAAATTTTCCTTCCCCATAATTGGCAACAATTAAACTTCCATCATTTTCATTTTCTCCGGGATCTTTTATGCTCAATAATTTCTGATAATTGGAGTCAACATCTCCCGCATGATAGATGCTTCTTTCCTGTATCCAACCTTCAAAATCTTTATCTGTTATTTTATTAGGAAAATTAAATACTCGGTGATTAGGCAACAACATATTCATTTTTGCATTTTCATCAGTCACTCTGTTTCTGGTTATGTTGAATGGATATGGAGCAATTTTCGATTTCACAGGACCGAGTTGATTACTGGTATTGTATTGAACCAATAACACACCGCCATCATTTACATAATTCATGAGCAAAACATAATAATCATTCAACCATTCATTGGTATTATATGCACGAACTCCTGTAACTATAGCATCAAATTGTTTTAAATAATCAGCATTGATTTCATCTTTTTTAATACTTGAAACGGCATATCCCATTTGAGATAAAGACTCAGCAACCTTATCTCCTGCCCCTTCGATATAGCCGATTTTCTTTCCTGAGATTTTAATTTTTTCGATAACCAATTTAACCTTAGCTAAAGTATAATAATTAATATGAGGGATATGATCATATTGAATGGTATGCAATTGCTCATTGTAGATTCTATCTCCTTCAACAACTTCAAGCAAATTCACGCCATTGGTTAAACTTATGGCCTGATTCTCTTTTTCATTCTTTTTAAAACTTAAATTTTCATACAAAACATTTTGGACAGTTTGCGTTGCTGAAGTTGATTTTCTAACAAGCTTTGTAGCTTTATTACCGGTTTTTGCAAAAGCCATCAACTCCACATTTGTGTACAGATGATCTTCATTTGATGATAACATAACGTTTGTTTCAGGACGGATAGTAATTTTCGGTACAATCACCACTGGTTGATAAAACTCACCTTTAACAGGATCGGTATATTTATATTGTAAGGGCTTTTTGAAGCGAATGGACTGACCTTCAATTTTACAAGTAAATTCAACTTCTAATGGTGTATTTTGAGGAGCACCAGTAAACAAGGAATCAGGCACATTGAAACTTCCTTCTGATTTTCCATAACGCAACCAATAAGGCTCAGACAAATCATGGCTTCCATTGAAAAAAACTGTTTTTGTTTGACTCAAAGATTTGTTTGAAGCCACACTTCCCAACGAAAAATCTTTTTGATTAAAACTGACCTCGACATCTGTTACAGATAATTTTGTTCTTGAAAAGAAATTCATATTGATTGTTGCGCTGTCATTTTCAACAATTTTTTCTTCTGTTGAAGTCGCTTCTGCATAAATGCCCGAACAAGCCATTATCATATTATTTATTTCATATAGCTTTTTTTGTTTCCAGAAATTTTCATCTTGTATTTTTTCTATTAGACTTTGTAAGTAAAACAATCCTTTTACAGATTTCTCAGGACTATTGATATCGTAATTAGAAATGATGGAATCCAATATTTTTGAAACATCAGATTGACCGATTCTTTTCCATGTAGTATTAATACCGTCCAATAATTCGTTTACAAGTGTATCACCTTTAATAGTTGCAAAATATTCAACAGCAGTGCCTCTTTGCGCTGGTACTCCAAACCCCTGGCTTTGATGCTGGCTTCTGCTTAACGAGGCTATTTCTCCGTAAGTTTTACCCAGTAAAGGATTGTAAACGCCGGCATCAATTTTAAACTGGTTTTCTTTTTGTGTATTGTTAGAACCGAAATTAAATGTATTCCATAACAAGCGTTTAGCCTTCCACGTTGTGATGTTGCCAGTCAATTGATCTGGGAATTTTGTAGGGTCAGCCGCAGCTTCATAAGCTTCTTGAGCTAAGATGGCAGATGCCGTATGATGACCATGACCACCTTCTCCTGTTGTTGGGAAACGACAAATAATAATATCTGGGCGATTCATCCTGATAATCTTCACCACATCATATAAAATCTTATCGTGGTTCCATATCTTTAAGGCTTCCTCAGGATTTTTGCTATAACCGAAATCATAAGCTCGGGTAAAAAACTGTTCGGCTCCATCAATTCTTCTTGCTGCCAATAATTCTTGTGTTCTGATTAATCCCAAATCAATGCCTTGTTCGTCGCCGATTAGATTTTGTCCACCATCACCACGAGTCAAACTGAGATAAGCTGTTTTGTATAGTTTCTCATTTGCGAAATAGGCTAAAAGTCTTGTGTTCTCATCATCAGGATGCGCAGCCACATAAAGCACCGAACCGAGTACATTCAGTTTTTTTAATTGTAATAAAAT
>CALPIT020000072.1 GCA_943323705.2 Streptomyces griseus | reverse complement strand
TCAGATAAACCCAATTTAGCACCTTTCCTTTCAACTACTATTGTTCACCAAAAGTACAACGGTATTGATGCTCCGTTTGGATATGGTGAAGTAATGCAAACAGGCTATGTGGATACAATTGCTTTGCTTACTCATTATCATGAGTATTTAAAAAGTATAAATTTATTGGCGCTAGACACTTTTGATTATGCTAAATTGAAAACCTTTGATGACTATATCGAATACAAAAACTTAAAGTCCAAACACATTGTCTTCGCAGAAGGATTTGGAATGCATTCTAATCCGTTTTTTAATTATTTACCCTTAGAAGGAACTAAAGGCGAATTATTTGTCATTAGAGCCGCTGATTTGGATTTGGATGTAATTATAAATACCAGCGTTTTTATTTTGCCATTGGGCGATAATCTCTATAAAGTGGGAGCAACATATAACTGGAAAGATAAAACAAACACACCAACTCAGGAGGGGAAGCAAGAGTTAATTGATAGAATAAAAGAAATTCTAAATTGTAATTTTGAAATTGTAGAACACTTTGCCGGCGTACGACCAACAGTTAAAGATAGAAGGCCATTACTTGGGACGCACCCAAAACACAAAAACTTTCACATTCTAAACGGACTCGGAACCCGAGGAGTGATGCTTGCACCAGCTATGGCAATAGATTTATACGATTATGTTGAGAAAGGTAAATCTTTGGACAAGACTGTTGATATTAAAAGATATATAAGTTAACACCATACGTCATGCTTTTAAAAAGCCATTTTTGATTTTGTTATCGATTTGTTTATTTAGCCTGTGCTTAATACATTTTATCTAAGTGAAATAATTACAGTAATTATTTTTCTTTATAAATGGCTATTTTAATAATCCCTTTTTCATTGGCACTGCCTCTGAACATTCCGTTGGTATTCATATCCATGACAATAGTGCCTTTATGGTCAATAGCAATTAATCCACCTCGTCCTTTTATGTCAGTTAACTTTTTAATCACTCTGGCAACAGCAGTTTTAAGTTTCAGATGCTTGTATTCCATCAGAGCAGAAATGTCATGCGCAGCAACTAATTTTATGAAATCTTCACCGTGACCGGTACAAGAAATGGCACAGGTTTTATTATTAGCATAGGTTCCAGCACCAATAATAGGAGAATCTCCAATCCGGTTATAGTCTTTATTGACAATACCACCAGTTGATGTCCCAGCTGCAAGATTTCCATATCTATCCATAACCACACAACCCACGGTTCCATATTTATCAATTGAACTATTAAATGGATCAAGCATGCCACTTGAACTATCATTGTCGAGTTTAATTTTCTTGGAATCTCGAATTTTGATAAATTCATCCCAACGCGATTGGTAAAAGAAATAAGAAGTGTCTACTATTTCAATATTGTTTTCTTTGGCAAATTTTTCAGCTCCTTTAGAGGAAAGGAACACAAATTTAGATTTTTCCATAATGAGTTTGGCAGCACTGATAGGGTTTTTTATAGTCCTAACATTGGTTAAAGTGCCTGCATCTAATGTTTTCCCGTCCATTATTGCAGCATCCATTTGATTGGTGCCGTCATGAGCAAAAACAGAACCTTTACCGGCATTAAACAATGGTGAATCTTCAAGTATTTTAATCACTGCTTCTACTACATCAACAGCTTCAGCTCCCTCAGCTAATAGAGTTCGTCCTCTATCTATAGCTTCCTCTAATTTTGCTTTATATTCTGCTTCTTTTTCAGGAGTCAGGTTTTTTTTAGCCATATTACCGGCACCTCCGTGTATAGCTATTGAGAAATTAGAATTCATTTTCAGCGGTTTTTCAGGTTGTTGTTTTTCTTGTGCTTGAATGATATTGCTAGAGCATAATAACATTAAAACAATAAAATAAATGATATAACGCATAGTGACAGTTTTATGTTGTTTTCAGTTAAAGAACAAAATTAGTGTTTGCTTTTAACATAACTTGAGATATAGTTTTAATTATTTTTGACCAATTGTAATTCAAGATCATATTGCAAACTATGTTGTTTGTTCCGGTCGATTATCAGAACGGTATGATTGGATCTATATTCTTCTAAAATCACTACAATTTTATTTATTAAAGACTCATCCAATCCTTCAAAAGGTTCGTCTAAAAGCAATATTTTTTTGTTGGTTAATAAGGCTCTGGCCAACATTAATATTTTGCGTTGGCTGTACGAAATATTTTTGCCATTCTCAAAAATAGGTTGATTTAAAACATTTTCGCCTTCGCTTTCTTTTACATAACCTAATTTTTGCAAAATGGCAAAAGCAGGTTGTCTTTTTTCTTCTTTTCGGCTATAGGAAATGCATTCAAAAACGGTTTTTCCAATTAGCGGAAATTCATCCGAAAGTATTGTTACCTTTTTTCTGAGTAGTAATTTACTATAGTTGTTAATGTTGATTTTACCAATTAAAATTTCACCTTCTTTTGCTTCATACAAACCTGTAATTAATTTAAACAAGGTACTTTTACCTGTTTGATGTTCCCCGGAAATTAGTATCAATGCATTGGACGGAATTTGGAAGGAAAGATTATTTATAATGTTTTCGCCATTGGCAAATGCATAGGAAACATTCTTGAATTCGATACTGCCAGAAGTTATTTCTTTGTCGGATGGATTTTGATTTACTTCTTGTTTGGCATTGTAAACCCGAAGAAGTTTAGTGAATGAAATGTCGCCTGCCTGCCAAATAAAGTTCACACTTAATATTCGTTTTAATACCGGAATAACGTTTACCATTGTCATGATAAACGTCAATAAAATGTGCCCGTGTATTTTGTAATGCCCCTCGTGTTTCATGTCATATGCTATCCACAAAATAAGGGCCAACATGCTGTATAACATAAAAGGCAACAATGCGAATATCAGTGAATAAAGTTTATAATATTTTACTCCATACTGGTATAAACTGGTGGAACCTTTAGCGTATTTTTCGTTTTCTACATTTTGTCTGTTAAAGACTTTTATTGTTAAAATGGAATTTAACCGAGAGGAAACAAAGGAAAGGTTATTAGACCTTCTATTTCTTCTTTTTCCGGTAAGAACTTTTAGTTTTTTATTTAGGTATAAAATGGAAATAAAAATTACAGGATAAGAAGCTAATAGAATTAATGTTAAATGAACATTTAGAAATGCTAAAACAATTAATGCCAAGATTAGATGAAGACAGTCATTTACAAATGTTATAATCCCTTTGGTAAGATAATTTTGAATTGCTGATAAGTCACCTGTATAGCGAAGTAAGTAGAGCCCTGTTTCTTTTTTTTGATGAACTTCCAGTTTGGCGTTGAGTTGCCTTAAAAATAAACTTTCTCTTATATTTTTAGCTAATAATTCACCTGTTATACCTAGATAATATTTCATTAGGAAATCGGTGATGAATTTACTTATAATTAGGACTGAAAAAACAATGAAAAATACTTTAATTGTAGTTATATTTCCAAATAACACATCAAACATTTTGCCCCTTGCAGAATGGGTATGAAGTGCTATTTGATAATATTTTCCTAAAAAAATAGGAATAAAAATTGTTGCAACGATGCTTAAAAATCCGAATACAAAAGAAGCCGAGATAACTTTACTATTATTTTTTATGAATTCGGTAAGCAGCGTTTTTTTAGTTTGCATATTCTTTTATGAAACAGTCTATAGATTCTCCTGTCATTAATTCATCGATTGTTAATACAGGGATTTTGGTTCTGTCTTTTACTTCTTCAATTAATAATGGGCTCATTGTAAATACACCACTAAGTGCTCCCGGTGTAAATCCTAGTTTAGATAAGAAATCAATTCCAAAAAATACCGCTAAACTATCGCCACAAGAGAAAATAATATTATTAATGGTAGCCATAAATGCTTTATCACGCAATAAGAACTCGGTTTCACGTTGTAATAGACCATCGGCTATTTCCATCACAATATATTCTGGTTTTGTTGGCTCAAGTTGGTGTAATAGTGTTTGATATAAATTTAGTAATTCTTGCTTATCACACATATAGGTAGATGGAAAACCTGCATTGGTAAAATCAACGGTTTTATCAGCGCCACAGTCAAAAACTAAATCCATGTCCTTAGTATAGCAAGTTCCAGTTAGTTTAATAAAGGCTACTATCTTATCGGCAGCTTTAAGACCGCGTGCTAAGAAGGCTGCAGTAGTTGTTTTACCACTATCCATAGATGAACCTATAGATAAAATTACTTTTGCATTATTAGGTACATAACCATTAAATGGTATAGCAGGAGTTTCTCTGTGAATCGTATTAATTATTTCTCCTTTTTCGTCAACTGCATATCCCACCAATCGTACTTGTGTAGCAGGAATGTGTTTGAAATTGGCATGTTTTGATTTTAGTATACCAATTGCACCACCTGCTCCCAAGATGTCAAGTAGTTCTGTTGGTTCATTAGGCACATATCCTTCAAATTGTTCGGTAGCATACCTGTTGGCAAAGGCAGCCATGATGATATCGCCTTCCACAATAGTCATGATACGTTTACTTTCTGATTGTATAGTGCGATGTTTTCCTAATTCTAATACTTCAAAAACGGCTACATCGCCTTTTTTGGGTGTATAGGTAAGGTTCCTGCTTTTATCAATAGTAAAACTCTTAATATCACGGCAGATAATGGTTTTCTTAATTTTAGATAACATACTATTTGGTTATTTAGGTTGATTTATAGTTAATCGGTTAGTTGATAATAATTTTTTTGGTGTCTATTTTCGAACTTCCATTCATTACCTGAAGGATGTATGTTCCTGTAGTCAGGTTTTGAATGTATACTTCAGCTACTGAAGAAGCCAAGTTAGAAGAGGTGTATACTACTCTTCCGGTCATATCAGATATGATAACACTAAGACTTTTGTTATCAACCGGCAATTGTGAAGCGTCAATCGTGATATAGTTTTTGGCTGGATTAGGATATACTTTGATAATTCCTGAATAGTTTGCTATTGTATCTATGCCTAAAGTTACAGGGTCGTATTTAAGTGTGGTAAAATCGGCTTGCGCATTGATGCCAAAACTACTTCCTGTTACATAAATAAAATTATCTTTGAATAGGATGCATTGTGGAATGTCTTCTCCATTATTAGTTCCATTGTAAGTTAGGACATTGCTCATCAATCCGGCTGATGTGAATTTAACTGTAGCATAATCATAATTTGCAGTTCCGTTCACCATTCCGGTCAGATAAATGTTATTTGATGTGTCTGTAGCTATATCAAAGGCTTGGTCATCTCCATTTGCTGTACCGTTATAAGTATTTGCCCACACTAAATTTCCATTGGTATCATATTTTAATAATGCAATGTCATTATTAATTGTAGTGCTTTGTGTATCTGTATCCACTGTTCCGGCAACAACAATATTTCCTGCGGTATCTAATTTGATAGCATCGGCCAAGTCATTTCCACCAGCAGTTCCATCGTATCGTTTTATCCATTGCGTTGCACCTGCGGAGTTAATTTTGATGGTTACGATATCAGTATTGGTAAGACCAGCATTGTCGCTATTTCCTGTAATGTAAACGTTTTCAGTAGCATCGATTTCCATGAAAAAGCCTTCATCATTACCTCCACCATTATAGGCATTTACCCATTGTTGGGCACCAGTTGTATTATATTTTAAAACAATATAATCATAGTTAGTGCCGTTAAATGTTCTTCCGCCAACATATACATTTCCAGAAGGCGCTACACGAACAACTCTACCAGTATCAATTAAATTTCCTACACCGTTATAACATGTTGCCCATAAAAATACTCCGTTGCTATTGTATTTCATGGTAAGGATATCATCATTAGAAATTACATTACTAGCATCGCTATCGCTTCTTCCTGTTAGATAAATATTGTTGCTAGCGTCTAAAACCATAGACAATGCTCTGTCGGTTTCCGTATTAAAATCATAACTAGTTACCCAAAGTTGATTTCCGTTAGTATCATATTTTGCAATGGTATAATCACTTGAAGATCCTTTGTTATGGGTATATCCAGCTACATATATATTGCCAAGGTTATCTACTGCTACTGCTTGAGCCGAATCTGAACTCCCAACAGAAGTTCCATTGATGGTTCTTACCCATGCAGTAGTTCCTGTTGAACTTATTTTTTGTAATGCAAAGTTTCTATCGGTTCCATATTCCTCTACATTACCAGCGATAAAAATATTTCCAGTAGCATCCATTACCATGGCATTTGGTTTGTCGGTATTGTCTCCTTGTTCGTTGAAAGTATTAACCCATTGGGATACGCCAGCACTATTGTATTTAATCGTTACACCATTTTTTTGAGGGATAACTTCTGAAGAACCCGTTACAATGACATTGCCTAAGGCATCTTCTATAATTCCTTTTGGAATATCATTTGATGAAACACTAGCCGTATATAGTTGTGACCATTGTATTGTACCTGTTGTATTGTATTTTAAGGTTACATAATCATTCACCACATTGGCAGTTGAATCTGTGTCAACTGAACCCGTTATAAATACACTTCCAGTAGGACTAACATAAAAAGCTGTTGGAATATCATCATTCAAAGCTGAACCACTGTAGGTATTAATCCATTGTTGAGCGCCTAAACTATTATATTTTATAGTGGTAATGTCATAATTTACAGCTATTGCTCCCACATCACTTTGACCAGTAACATATAAGTTTCCAGCAGAGTCGATACCGATGTTTGTGGCACGATTATCTCCAATTGCATTGTCGTAAACCGTTGCCCATTGTTGTACCCCCGATGCGTTATAACATACAGTAGCATAATCAAAATCAATATTTCTACTTCTTCCAGTTACATAGATATTTCCATTAGCTGGATTGATTACAAGATCGGTAGCCCAATCATTTCTTGTTCTGTCATATCTAACAGACCAGATTGGAGTTCCTGTAGTAGTATTGTATTTCACAGTTAAATAATCATAATTAACTAAATTGTCAGAACGTCCTGTTACTACAGGATTTCCTGTTGGATCAAGCACTATTTTGGAAGGGCGATCAATGCCATTTCCTGTTCCGTTGGTTCTTTGTACCCATTGTTGAACTCCGGAGGCGTTATATTTTAGTACTACATAATCGTCACTTGCATTTGTAGTTGAGTCAGGGTCACTTTGTCCAGTTACAAAAACATTACCGCTGTTGTCTACAACTATGCTATTACCTTGTTCATATTGATCGGTAGTAAAACCATAATTGGTTGACCACTGGATAACGCCTAGTGAATTATACTTTATAGTAACAATATCCGTAGCAGAAGAATTGAATTTTGCATATCCAGTGATGTATATATTGCCTGAAGTATCCATAGTCATAGCCAAAGCAGCATCAACTCCCGAAGCAGGTGCATTATAAATATTTCTCCACACAGTATTACCATTGGCATCCAGTTTTAACAACAAGATATCTTGATTATTTCCAGAAATCACCGTTGAACCTGCTAAGTAAACATTACCTGAGGCATCAGTCATCACTGCGGTAAAACGATCACTATAATCACCTTGTCCGTTATAACGATTTTCCCATACTTGAGCCGATGTAGTAATCGTTGTTAATAATGCAATTGCAAATAAAAAAGTGGTTTTTAATTTCATAAAAATTGTTTGGATTGGTTTGTTTTATTTTTAAATAATTAGGGAAAAACAATAGTATTTCTTAATATAAACTGAAGTTTAATTGGTTTTTCATTTGATTAAAAAAATCTTCCACAGTTTTGATTTATATTTTTAACATATTATACAACAAAAATATATATTTTTACCCTACCTAATTAATTTAATAATAAATAACATAAAAAAATGCATTATAATTATAATAAACCTTACATTAAATTCAAATCTCTATTTTTTTTTGTTGTTCTTTTGTTTTGTTCGGCTGTGTCCTTTTCACAGGAAACAAGTCCTACCTCTATTACTGGTCAAGTAATGGATGATGCCAATGAAATACCTGTTGAAAATGCCATTGTTAAATTAATTGCGGTAAAAGACTCTACACAAGTTTTTAGTAAAGTAACTGATTTTGAGGGGAAATTTGAAATAAGTGCCAAAACTAAAGGTAGTTATTATCTCAAAATTAATTTGATAGGCTATGAGTCTAAAAAAGTAAATGTTAAAGTTGATGGAAAAAGCAGTTCTATAGCACTTGGAGAAATCAAAATTAAAAGTTCCTCTATTAATTTGGATGAAGTTAAGATTGAAGGCAATTATAAATTGAAGATTGATGTAGATAAAAAAATATACCGCATTGATGCCAACGCTGTTAGTGCAAACGGAACTGCTGGAGATATTTTACAAAATATTCCCTCGGTCTTTGTGAATCAAAATGGGTCGGTGACATTGAGAGGTGGTAGGGTCAAAATATACATTAACGGTAAACCAAGCGGCATATTAGGAATAAGTCGTTCTCAAATTCTGGATTATATTCCGGCAAGTTTAATTGAAAGTATAGAAGTCATTAACGATCCATCGGCTAAGTATGATGCTGACGGCAGCAGTGGTATTATCAATATCATATTAAAAAATCAAAAAAAACCAGGTATTAACGGTTTGATAACAGTGAGTGCAGGTACTTTAGATCGTTATAACGGTTCGGCAAATTTCAGTTTTAATTATGGTAAATTAAGTTTGTTTACTTCTTATGATGTTAAAAGCGTCAATATGGAAACATGGGAATCTAAAGACCGAACTACTGACCAACAAGGTGTCATTAAACATGTTAATCAAGACAGGGATTTTTGGAGTAAAACCAATAATCAAAATTTCAGGTTCAGAGGTGAATATGCATTCAGTAAAAAAAGTGTATTGGGATTTTCATATTTAAACTCAAAAACTATCGACAAGGATTTGAATAATTTTAAATATGAACAGCTTGATGAGTCATTTGCATTAACTGATTTGTATAATAGAAGAATCAACGAAAAGGATCATGATAATTCTAATAACTTCACTTTAAATTATACCAAAAAGTTCAAAAAACCACAACAACAGTTGACTTCTGATTTATTTTATTCTAAAGGAACTGAGAATACTTTAGGAGATATTTATCAGCAATATTTTAACCTTGACGGCACTCCTTCAACACAGCTTCCAGGAATTTCAAATACCTATAATTTTAACACAGAAACAAATTTAGTAGGTCAACTAGATTATGACCAACCCTTGGCCAAGAAAGCAAAAATGGAAATGGGAATTAAAATCCGTTCCAAAAAAACGGAAGCTTCCTATAGATTAGACAATTACTATCAACCCCTGGATATTTATATAACAGACCCATTAATTACCAATGATTTCAGATATGATTTAATGGTTAATGCAGGTTATGTTACTTATAGGAATAAAGTAAATAATTTTAGCTATAAAATAGGAGCAAGAGTAGAACAGACCCACATAAAATTTGATGTCACAAATGGTAGTGTTAATAATGAATTTAACTATACTGATTTGTTCCCAAGTGTTCATTTGTTGGAAGAATTTAAAAATAATAATAAGTTAACCTTACGTTACAGTCGAAGAATAGACAGACCTGCTTTCAGGGAAATAAGTCCGCTACAACAATTTAATGATCCATTCTTTTTAAATAAAGGAAATCCAAATTTGTTACCAGAGTATACCAATTCATTTGACCTTACCCACACCAAATCATGGAAGCAAAGCTCTATAAGTGGTAGTCTTTATTACAGATATTCTACAGGAACAATTCAGAGAATAGTAATATTAAAACCTGATGGTGTTACTGAAACTAATTATCAAAACTTGAATAGCTCTAAAGACATAGGAATAGAAATCAATGCTTATTTTCAATTGTATAAATGGTGGAAAATCAATTCAAGCTTGAATTATTACAAAAATATTATTGATGGCACTAACGTAGGCGAAGAATTCAAAACAGATCAATATAGTTACAATAGTAAAATGAATAATAATTTTACCCCTTGGAAAAAGTCAATGTTACAAATCTCTGCTAATTATCAATCACCTACCTTTTCTCCTTTAATAAAAAACTTTGGACAATATTATGTTGATGCTTCTTTCAAACAAGATTTATATAATAAGAAACTAAGTATCAGCATCAGATGTACCGATATTTTCTTAACACAGAGAAGAAATTATGATTTGATAGGTTCTAACTTTTCTGTTAATAGTAGATCAAATAGACAATCTAGAGCTTTGTTCTTTGGAATTACATTCAGACCTTTTAGAAATCACAAAAAAGTGGAAGAACAAGAAGAAGAACAAGACAATGATTCGGAAAATAATGAAGACTAATTACTTCTTTGCCGCCTCTTTGTTAAAATTTACAAACATATTGATATAAATATTTCTCGATAATCTTGCAGTTATCGGCATTAATGCTACAAGTGAAACTATAATGGCAATAAAGGACTGCGTCAACTCTAAACCAATAATTACCTTTGAAATGATAAACGCAGCTACTCCAATGCCAACAGTTAGTCCATAACTGACATACATAGCACCATAAAAAAAGGATG
>CALPIT020000071.1 GCA_943323705.2 Streptomyces griseus | reverse complement strand
GGCACACCATCTAACACCAACATGGGTTGGTTATTACCAGTTAATGATCTGATACCTCTCAATGTAATTCTAGTGTCAGCGAAAACGCCGTTGTTTACAGTTTGAATGTTCAAACCAGAAACTTTACCAGTCAAACCATTTTGAAGGTTAATAACTTTTGCTTGAGTTAATTCAGCCGCTTTTACTTTAGCAGTTGAATAACCTAACTCTTTTGCTTGTCTTTGCTGACCAAGAGAAGTAACAACTACAGCAGTTAACTCCTGTGTGTTTCTAACTAGATTAGCAATAACAATGTTGCCAGAAGGAGTAATATCCTGGTCATCATAACCAACGGCAGTAACTACCAATTTTGATGATGGTCCAGAAACTTTAATAGAAAAATTACCGTTAGCATCTGTTTGAACGGCATTTTTTGTACCTTTTTCCGTAACAGTTGCAAATTTTACGGGCTCTCCAGGAATATCTCTCACCTGTCCGGAGAGTACCCGAGATTGTGCAGAAGCCAGCATACCACTGAGCATCAACACTGCGAATAATGTTAAAATTCTTCTCATGTGCGGTTGATTATTAGTTTAATGAATTGTAAAAATAAGGATATTTTAATAACAGAAAAATAATCTTAAAAATTTCTTAAAAAAATTCCTTAACTGAGATAAAAGACACTAGGCCATGATAATACGTTGCACACATGATGAAATAAATTAAAAAAAAGCCAAAATTTGAAGCTTTAAAAGGGATTTCTGCCAATCAAATGAAGCTCTAAAGTCATTTATTTCTTTTGAAATCATGGTCCATTTGGCTTCTAATCTAATTTTTTTATTGATTTTATAGTTTGAATTAATATAAAAGCCTTTACCACTGCCATAAAATGAGTTTATGGAATACGAGTACATAATATCATTTTCATAAGCATAAATTCTACTATCATAACCATCCGATTCGAAACTAAACATCCTGAATACAACTGAAAATGGCTTCATTATTGGTTTATAATGAAAGTCGACAAAGCTCAAAACTCCGGTTTCGGTATTTTTTATCCCAGTTTTTAAGTGTACTAAAGAAAATCTTGTTTTCACAGTAAAGCTTTTGCTTATAAAAAAATCCACATCCGCTTTGTAGTTGTTTTTCAACAAATTTTTACGTGCAATCATACTTTCATTTCCGGATTGAAAATTCAGTCCCTTTTTATGACCATAAAAAAATATTAATTTGGCTTTCTTTGTCGGCATATATATCATTGTCAATCCAATTTCGGAACCAACTGAAGGGCTGTTAACACTATAGGTTAGCCATGGAAACTTATAATAATCTACAAATCCATTCAGTTGAATTTGTCTGCTGAATTTAATACCGAAACCAGTATAAAAACCAGTTTCATTAACAGGCTTAGATTGAGCTGTAAAAGCATTTGAATAAAAAGAATGATAAGACCTAGAAATCATTCTGTATAAAAAGCTCAGTTCCACTTTCTCAGAAATTGAAAATATAGTTCCGTTGACGGCTGCGACATGGTTCAAATCTGAAGCGAGTTCTCCGAAAAAATGAAAATTATTGATGGTCTTGGAATAATGAAAACTCATATTTGTCAACTTTTGACCTCTGAACGAAAAAAGAGCGTAAGGCAAGGCTGATGTAGGTTTTATTGGCAAAGAATATCGGTAATGAATGAAATTCAAGCCCAAAACCAAACCGGGTTTTTGATGTTGTATTGAACACCCTCCAGCAAATTCTTGGCTATTTGATTTTCTTTGCAGAGATGAAATTGAATTGTGCAATCCTGAATAATCAAAAGAACTTATTGTCGGAAATTTGTCTATAGCAGAATCGAAATTTGTGTATGCATCCATTTTTTTTGAAGAAAGAAAAGACACGAAGACGATATCTTTTTTTTTCAATTGTAATGCTACACCTCTTAAGAAATTAAATTCACCAAATGAGTGATAAGGCTTTAATGTAGAGCCTTGTCTTTTTATACAATCAACTGAAGCCCCTTTATTGAAACCTGCAGATTGCCAATGTATCAAACCTTGACCTAGATTAATTAAATAATCGCCAACAATGAGTGATTTCAATAACCCATTTCCTTTGTAATTAAAATAGCCAGAAGCAAAATCAAATCCTTTTTTATTTTTTGTAAACTCAAAATTTTCTCCAGTATCATTTTCTCCATTTATGCCAATTGAAATATTTTTTTTGGAATCATAATTATACCTAAAAGCAAGGCTATGATTATTCATAGAATCTCTTTTAATAAATGAGTTGCTATACCTCAATAAAAATAGGCTTTTTTGATTTTTCAAGTTTGAATTTATAAAGGTTGCCATATCATTTGGAGTACTAACATATACGTATGGACGAATCACTCTCAGTAATGATAGATCCCAGCCAGGCAAAGACTGTAGCTCATGAAAGTCTATGAAATATCCCATAGCATTCCTATATGAAATAAAAGTTTTTATTTGGGAGGGCGATAAAAAAAATAAATCAACCAGTTCCTCACTGCTTACCTTGTTCAAATCAATTGGTTTGTCTTTCAAAAAATCAAATTGTTCATTAAGTGAAGTGCCTGTCATATCTGATTGGGTGATGTCTGAATCAAGTGATGTATTAAGATTATTTTCGCCCACCTCTTCCACTGATGTCACAGTTTGAGCATTTGAAAATGTGACGATTATTAAGCCAATAAATAACATTAGTATTGTTTTCATTTCTGATACAGATTTATTGAAATGTTGTTGTAAAAAACAGATTAAAATAATTAGTTGACTACATCTTGTTATTCAAACTAGACAGCAACATAATTGAAGGAGAATACCCTAATTGTGGATGGAAAGTACTCATCAGTTTTATCTTCATCTTTTTCAAATTAAAGCCAACGCTAAGGCGATTGCTCATTTCATGAACAGAAAAGCTAAACATGGCATCAACACTTTTATTAAAATTATAGGTACATCCGCCAACAATTCCAAGTTGACCGCTCTGAAGCTTTATGAAATCTAGAAACAAATAAAAATGCTTTGTTACATCATACAATAAACCCCATTTAAAAAAGAAATCATTTTCATAAAACGAGTTATTTTTTTTACTGAAAATACATTGAGGATTAATAATGATCAAACCTGTTTTTAATTCTTTTGAAAGTTGCTTTATAAGCGACAACTCGCCTCCAATTGATTTACTGTTCTGATGGCCTTTTATATGCCTAAAAAAATAATTAAATCTTATACCTATTGATGTGTTGTCTGAAATGTCTTTTGTAAAACCGAATGAAGTTTGCATGCAATAACTTTCTGAAAAACCATTGTAATCTTGGATAACAGTCATGCCATTTTTGCCATAATTTTTTGAGATAAAAAAAACAATCTGATTGAGCTCATTCAACAGATATTTTTTTTCGGCTAACATCCCATAATTCAGTCCATCAATAGCAAGTCCGGCTGCCTGATTGGATAGAATTATCCCCGCGTCAATGACATTATCACTAACGGCAGCATGCATGCTTAATTTCTGAGAAATCGCTATGTTGTTTATTTGAGCATGTGAATCCATTGACAAAATCAATAAAATGAGAATAACACCGAGTCGAATCATACGTAATAAATTATCACGCAAATTATTTTAGTGTCATTTTTATTCAATGTGATTTTAACAATAAAAAAGCTGTTTTTTACTTTCAATAAAGCGAGGACAATACAAAAAGAATATTAATCAGATAATCTTGCATATTTTTGTTTTATGCAAATACTCGATGGTAAAATCGCTTCTCAGTCTGTGAAAGAAAATCTGAAAAAAGAGATTGCTAAAATTGCAGACAATCGCCCACCTCATTTGGCAGCTATTTTGATTGGCAACAATGGCGCCAGTGAAACATATGTTGCCAGTAAAATCAAGAATTGTGAGGAAATCGGATTCAAAAGTACACTAATCAGAATGCCTGGAGATTGTACCGAAAAAGCACTGATTGAAGAAGTAGAGAAATTAAATAACGATGAAACAGTAGATGGCATATTAGTGCAATTACCATTGCCTGGACATATTGATGAAAAAAAAATCATCAATTTAATTAACCCAGAAAAAGATGTTGATGGTTTCAGTCCAGTAAGCATGGGTAATTTAACGTTAGGTAACCCTTCTTTCATTCCTGCTACTCCATATGGCATCATGTTGATGCTTGAACATTATAATTTAGAAACCAAAGGCAAGCATGCGGTTATCATCGGAAGAAGCAATATAGTCGGAAGACCGATGAGCATCCTGTTAAGCCAATCCGGAAAATACGGAGACTGCACAGTAACGGTTTGCCATAGCCGAACCAAAAACATTAAAGAAATTTGCTTACAAGCCGACATTATAGTTGCAGCAATTGGCAAACCAGGTTTTGTAACTGCAGACATGGTAAACCCAGGTGCTATTGTAATTGATGTTGGCATTACAAGAGTTCCGGATAGTACAAAGAAATCAGGTTTTGCCATCAAAGGCGATGTGGATTTTGATACAGTCGCTCCCCTATCATCATATATAACTCCTGTTCCAGGCGGCGTTGGATTAATGACCATAGCCGCTTTGCTGAAAAACACTTTCAATGCTTACAAAAACAGAACCAGCTAGTATGGAAGCATCAATTTACGCAGATTCACTTCCTGTTATGGAAGATTTCTACACCATTCAGGGAGAAGGATTTCATCAAGGTAAAGCGGCTTATTTTGTAAGGCTTGCCGGATGTGATGTCGGCTGTGCGTGGTGTGATGTAAAAGAGAGTTGGGATGTAAACAAGCATCCAAATATTCAGATTGAAGAAATTGTCAAAAAAATAAAAGCGGCATCTACAACCAATATAGTAGTTATTACAGGAGGCGAACCTTTGATGCATCATCTTCAAAAAATTACGACTGATTTAAAAGAGGCCGGCTTTAAAACACATATCGAAACATCAGGCGCACACCCACTTTCAGGAGCGTGGGATTGGATCTGCCTTTCGCCGAAAAAATTCAAAAGTCCTCTAGATGAAATACTTCTTTTGGCAAACGAATTGAAAATTGTCATATTTAATAAATCGGATTTTGAATGGGCAGAAGATTACGCTTCAAAAATGAATCCGAATTGTAAATTATATCTTCAACCTGAATGGGATAAATCAGCAATTGTTACCCCGTTGATTGTTGAGTACGTGAAGAACAATCCTAAATGGCAAATTTCTCTGCAACTACACAAATACATCCATGTACCTTAAATCATAATAATGAAGATCAAGCTAAATATATTTTTATTTCTTGCATTTTTACTTTTTACAAATGTTTCGAAAGCGCAATGGTACAAACCAGAAAAAGTAAATAAAAAAGCCGTTAAAGTGTATGAAGCAGCTTATGATTTGGCAGTAGAAGGTGAATATGAAAAATCTCTGAATAAATTGGATGAAGCCTTGGCTATTGAACCAAAATATGTAGAAGTTTATTTGTCTAGAGCCGGAATTTATGGAGATATGAAAAATTATGCTGCATCAGTAAGTGATTTTTCAAAAGCATTTTCACTGGATAGTATATTCTCATCCACTTATTTACTGCCCTACTCTATTTCGTTGGCGGGTATAGGAAACTTCGAATTGGCGTTAGAGAAAGTAAATGCATTTTTAAATACAGAGAAATTAAATTCACAAAGTATAAAATCAGGCAACTACCGGAAACGTACATACGAATTTGCTTTGGATTACAAAAATAATCACCCTGCCGGAGACTATCATTTCAACCCTATTAACCTTGGTGATGGAATCAATAGCAATTACCTCGAGTATTATCCTTCATTAACCATTGATGGAAAAAAAATGATTTTCACCAGAAGGGTAAATAATGATGAGGATTTTTATGAAAGTGAAAACATTAATGGTATATGGTCAAAAGCCACACCAGCAAAAGGGAAAATAAACACCACTTTAAATGAAGGTGCGCAATCCATTTCTCAGGACGGCCAATGGCTGATTTTTACCGGATGTAATTACCCTGAAGGCCAGGGCAGTTGCGATTTGTACATTTCCTTTAAAACAAAAAGTGGCAATTGGACAGAGGCCGAAAATATAGGTGCGATAGTAAATACAGATTTATGGGAATCCGCACCAACATTGTCACCGGATAAAAAAGATTTATACTTTTCAAGCAATCGTTTTAAAGGATACGGTGGAAAAGACATTTGGGTGACACACAGAAACAATGCGGGGAAATGGACTGAGCCCGAAAATCTAGGACCCACAATCAATACTTCCGGCGACGAAACCTGTCCATTCATTCATCCTGATAATCAAACATTATATTTCAACAGCAATGGACTTCCCGGATACGGAATGGCTGATTTGTTTTTAACCAGGAAAAGTGCAGATAAGAAATGGTCAACCCCATTAAACTTGGGCTATCCTATTAATACCATTGATGACGAAGGGTCATTAATGGTTGCTTCCGATGGTTATACTTCTTATTACGCAAGCGATAGGAAAAACAAAAATTCAGGACTCGACATTTATAGTTTTACCCTTCCTAAAGAAATAAGTGCCAATAAAACATTGTGGATTAATGGAAATGTGTTTGATGCGAAAACCAAGCAAGGATTGCCTTCTATGGCAACATTGACATGTATTGGGAATGCTAATTTTTCAACACAGATTCAAACTGATGAAGATGGTAATTTTCTGATTACCTTACCTATCGGTTACGAATACTCGTTAAACATCAACAGAAAAGGATATCTTTTTTACTCAGATTATTTTTCATTGCCGGAAAATACAGCAGATAGTTTTTTCAAAGTTAATGTCCCTTTGCAACCTATTGAAGCCGGTGCGTCTGTAGTGTTGAAAAATGTTTTCTTTGGCAATAATGAAACAAAATTACAACCCGAATCAGAAGCCGAATTGAATAAAATTATTTTATTGCTGAATGAAAATCCAAACATGAAAGTTCAGATTAGCGGACACACTGACAATGTCGGAAAGAAAGAAACCAATGAACTCCTTAGTTTAAATCGTGCTAAATCTGTAGTGAATTATCTGATTGGGAAAGGCATAAACATCAATCGTTTGTTTGCTAAAGGTTTCGGGGACACCAAACCAGTGGCCTCAAACGACACAGACGAGGGGAAAAGCCTCAACAGAAGAACAGAAATTAACGTAGTTTCTAACTGATGATTTAATTATCATTGTTGCATGAACAATGATTTGATTTTTCAAGTGGCGCTTACACGTATTCCTCATATTGGGCATGTGCATGCCAAAACGCTGATCAGTATTTTTGGAACAGCTGAAGCTATTTTTAAAACACCTAAAAACAAACTAGAAAAAGTTGATGGCATTGGACATATTAGAGCCTCTAGCATAAAATCGTTTTCAGATTTTAAAAATTGTGAAAAAGAAATTCATTTCACTGAGAAACATCATATCAAGCCGATTTTCATTTCAGATATTGAATATCCCAAAAGATTACTAAACTGTTATGATAGTCCTGTTTTATTATATTTCAAAGGAAATGCTTCATTAAACAATACTCGATTTGTTAGTATTGTTGGCACAAGGACAAATACCGAATACGGCAAAAACATTTGCGAACAGTTCATTGATGAACTTAAAGCCTATAATACCTCAATCATTAGCGGTCTGGCTTATGGCATCGATACGATAGCACACAAATCTGCTCTAAAAAACAATTTACCAACCATTGGCATTTTAGCTCACGGATTAGACAGAATTTATCCCTATTCAAATAAAGGCATGGCCAAGCAAATGATTGAATATGGAGGTTTGTTAACTGAATATCCTAGCGGAACAAATCCCGACAAACAAAATTTCCCGGAGCGCAATCGAATAACCGCGGGTATTTGCGATGCGCTCGTTGTAATTGAAACGGGTAAATCTGGCGGCTCGTTGATTACAGCCGAAATAGCTAACAGTTACAATAAAGATGTTTTTGCATTTCCTGGAAGGATAAATGATGCGAAATCTGAGGGCTGTAATCGATTGATAAAAAACAACAAGGCTTGTTTGATCTCTTCAGCAGAAGACCTAGTGAACTTAATGGGTTGGAATGAAAAAAAATCCAATCAAATTCCAAAGCAGCAGACACTTTTTAATGATTTAAACAATGATGAACTTGTCTTGATGAAATTGCTTGCGGAAGTAAATGAAGCCGACATCGACACACTAACATTCAAATCTGGTTTATCACACAGCTCAATTGCCGTAATTCTGTTAACACTTGAAATGAATGGGCTTATAAAAAGCTTGCCTGGAAAAAGATACAAATCAGTATAATACATAAAAATTAAACAATGATAACCTCATGATTTTTTTGTTTTGAAATTTTCACCTTAATTTCGCTCATGGCAACCAACAATAAATTCACTCCGTCTTCAAAATCATCGAAAATCATTACTGAAGGTTTAACTTTTGATGATGTATTATTAGTCCCAGCTTATTCTCAGTTATTACCGAAAGATGTAGACATCACTTCTACCCTCACTGAGAAAATCAAATTAAATATCCCAATGCTCAGTGCAGCAATGGATACCGTTACGGAAGCTTCTCTGGCTATAGCAATGGCAAGGGAAGGCGGATTGGGTGTCCTTCATAAAAACATGAGCATTATCCAACAATGTGACCAAGTAAGGAAGGTAAAAAGAAGCGAAAGCGGATTGATTCTTGACCCATTGACACTTACACCAGATTCAACTGTTGGTGAAGCATTGAAAATGATGAGGGAAAACAAAATCGGAGGTATTCCCATTATTGATCAAAATCAAAAATTAGTTGGCATTTTAACGAACAGAGATTTGCGTTTCGAAACCAACCCTAATGAGAAAGTAAGTGCTGTGATGACAATAGAAAATCTTATTACAGCTCCTGAAGGTACCGACCTTAAAAAAGCAGAGCTCATTTTCAAGAAAAATAAAATCGAAAAACTACCTGTTGTCAACAAAGCAGGCAAGCTTATTGGCTTGATTACATTTGGAGATATCTTGAAATTAAAAAGTCATCCAAATGCAGTTAAAGACGAGTATGGTAGACTGTTAGTAGGCGCAGGAGTAGGTATTACCGCTGATATTTTAGATCGCACTACAGCACTATATAACGCAGGAGTTGATGTTATCTGTTTGGATAGCGCACATGGCCATACGAAAGGAGTTATAGATGCATTAAAATCAATCAGGAAAAACTTTAAACATCTTTCAATCATAGCTGGCAATGTAGGAACGGGTGAAGGTGCGTTGGCTTTGGCAAATGCAGGAGCAAATGCGGTAAAAGTTGGAATAGGACCAGGCTCAATTTGTACAACAAGAATTGTAGCCGGAACAGGCGTACCACAAATAACTGCAGTGATGGATGTAGCTGCAGCACTTAAAAATAAAAAAGTAGGCATTATTAGTGATGGCGGAATCAGATACACTGGTGATATGGTAAAAGCACTAGCAGCAGGCGCTACCTGTGTGATGATGGGCAACATGTTTGCCGGCACGGAAGAAAGTCCGGGCGAAACTATTATTTACGAAGGAAGGAAATTCAAACAATACAGAGGCATGGGCTCTTTAGGTGCAATGGCACAAGGAAGCAGCGACAGGTACTTCCAAGATAAAGATTCAGATGTAAAAAAATTCGTTCCAGAAGGAATTGAAGGCAGAGTAGCTTTCAAAGGACATTTGAGAGAAGTGGTTCATCAATTTACAGGTGGATTAAGAGCGGGTATGGGTTACTGTGGAGCAGCCAATATCAAAGCTCTACAAAATGCAAGTTTTGTAAAAATCACCCATGCAGGAATCAGAGAAAGTCATGCACATGATGTTTTCATTACAAAGGAAGCTCCAAATTATAGCAGATAATTTTTTATTATGAGTCCATTCAGAAAATTACTTTCCACATTTGTAATTACATTATTGGCTTTAATATCATTTACTTCAATTGCTCAGGATTCTTCAAGATTGAGGATTTCTTTACTTACTTGTTCTCCAGGAAATGAGCTGTATTCAACATTTGGTCATAGTGCCATAAGGATTGTTGACAGCAATAGTGTTGTTGATTACGTTTTCAATTATGGCACGTTTGATTTTAATGACCCCAATTTCTACATCAAATTTGTAAAGGGAAAACTATTGTATTTCGTAAGTCTGGAACGAACGAACGATTTTATAGATTTTTACAAATACGAAAACAGAAGTGTTAGTGAGCAGGTGTTATCTCTTTCTGCTGCAGAAAAATTAAGTATCAAAAATGCATTGATTGAAAACCTCAAAGAAGAAAATAAATTCTACAAATACGATTTCTTTTTAGACAATTGCACAACGCGATTGAGGGACATCATTGTAAAACACAAAAGCCCTACTCCATTGTTGCCGGCTGTAATGCCCGAAAACAGAAGCTTTAGAAAGGCCATTCATCAATACCTAAGACAGGGTGGTCAATATTGGAGCGAACTTGGTATTGATATTTTACTAGGCGCACCAACAGACCGCATCATGACGGCTTCCGAACAACAATTCCTTCCAAATAATCTTGAAAAATCAAT
>CALPIT020000070.1 GCA_943323705.2 Streptomyces griseus | reverse complement strand
ATTGAACCTATTAAACCTTTGAAACCTATAATGAAACTACCGTTAGCATCATTACCAAATTAACTCAACATCAAATTATCAAATCAAAAGAATAGCCTGCCGATTACTGGTATGCTCTTCTTTTTTAACGCAACCTATTGAACTCATTGAACCTATTAAACCTTTGAAACCTATAATGAAACTACCGTTAGCATCATTACCAAATTAACCCATAATCAAATCATCAAATTATAAGAAGAGCCTGTCATTAACTGGATGGCTCTTCTTTTTTATAGTAACCTTTTGAACTTATTGAACCTCTTAAACCTCTATACCAGCATTAGCGACTATCACTTCAACAAAAACTCCCTAACAAACATAATTGTACTATAAAACTGATAATCCTGATTGTTTTTCTTGCCAAATCCATGGCCTTCATCATTTGCCATTAAGAACCATATATTGCCGCCATTGGATTTTATTTTTTCTGCCATTTGACGTGCTTCGGTATATGGAACTCTCGGATCATTTTTGCCTTGTACAATAAATAAGGGCTTGGTGATTTCGTTGGTATGATTCAAAGGGGAAATCTTTTCAAAAAAAGCAGCCATTGAACTATCTCTTTCGTCTCCATATTCTACTCTGCGTAAATCTCTGCGATAGCTTTCTGTATTTTTTAAAAATGTATTGAAATTGCTGATACCCACCACATCTAAAGCGCATCTGATTTTGTCATTATAACGAAAGGCGCAAGCCAATGTCATATAGCCTCCATAGCTGCCTCCTGTAATCATGATTCTATTTACATCTAAATCAGGTTGTGTAGCAATCCAATCGATTAATGCGCCTATATCTTTCACGCTATTTTCTCTGTTGTAATTGTTGTCAAGATTGGTAAAAGTTTTGCCGTAACCTACACTTCCTCTTACATTAGGATAGATAATTGAAATGCCCAGCTCATTTAGATAGTAATTATTTCTACCTAAAAAATTAGGTAATGATTGTCCTTCAGGTCCTCCATGAATATTGATGATAACAGGTCTTTTGTCTTTGAATGATTTGTTAGCGCTGTAAAGAAATCCACTGATATCAAGGTTATCGAAGCTTTTCCAATGAATCAGTTTAGGCGCTTCAATACCATTTAAATTCATGCCGCCCAATTCACTTTCTGTCCAGCGTGTAAGCGTGTTCGTTATGGTATTGAATTTATATACATCATTACCGGAATTATAAGTACCTAATGTAATGGCGAGAGTAGTGTTGTCTGCACACCATTGTATTTTACCAATCGTTCCAATAGGAATTTGAGGAATGGGATTGTATTTTTTTGTTTTTATATCCTGAATGTAAAGTTTAGAAATGCCATTTTCGTTAACTACAAATGCAGCTATGGTTTCATTGTGATTGATTTCATAACTGTTGACATCCCATTTCAATGGCTGTAATAATGGGGTGATTTTTTTAGAAATTAAATTGATAAGAGCAGGGTAGGCGTATTCGCTATTTTTGTTTGTTAATATGTAAGCGTTTTTTTTATCATGGCAAAATTCAAGAGCCGTATACACAACACCACTATCGGAAATAAAAATTGATTTATGCTGATTTGTATAATTGCCTAACCAGATATTCGATTGGCTTACACTGATGCCCTCATTGATTAAAATGCTTTGTTCATCATCACTCCAGTCTGCAATACTCCAACCGCCGCCTTTGTTTTCAATAATCATTTTTTTAGTATCTGGTTGAAGTGGATTCATCGTCCATATATCTCTATCAGCATTATTTCTTGCTGTACTTGTGTAAATGATTTGTGAACCGGATTTATTGAAAATATAATTGCCATTTTGTGATTTAGGCGTATTGGTTAATGGAGTTGATTTTGATGTTCCTACATCATATCTGTATATCTGGCCAAATTCATTGCCGCCATTGTCTTTGGTAAATAAAAAATAATTGGCTTTTACAATCTCAAATAGCAATTCTTTAGGAGATTCATCAAAGAAGCTAATTTGTTTTCTTGAACCCAAAGGTGCAGATACCTGATGAATCTGTGCGGTGTTCCCAAATCTAGTACTGATGAAAATTTGATTGTTTTTTGGATGCACAGCCATCAATGAAGCTGCACGAAATTCAGTATAAGGTTTTGTCTCATTGACAATTTCTGCGTTTATAGATGGAATACCTTCTGCAATTAGATTGTCAGGAAATTTCAGATAATTGATATTTTGCGATTGGCAGTTGTGGCCAGTTAAAGCAAAAAAAAGGCTAAATGTAATAACTTTCATTATTTAAATTTAGCCTTTTATAATCTTTCTAAATCAGATTTATTAAAGAAATCTGACTAATACTTCAATATCTTTTTGGTAACAACGGTATTGTTATACTTGATTTTTACAAAATAAATACCACTGTTTAATGTTGCGATATTGATATAATCCTGGTTACTTGTTTTTGACACCAATTGTCCGGTGCTGTTGTATATATCAGTTGAGAATACTGTGTTTCTTGGAATATTGATTTTGATATAATGATGAGCTGGGTTTGGATATACAATGATTTCCTTAGAAGGTTCCCCATTATCAATTTGAACACCCGGGTCGCAATCAAGGTAATGCTTTAAGTGAAATGAAGAATCTGCTATGATATTTTCATCCCCTTGTTGGTACAATAAAAATCCAAAAAAGACAAACATCATTTCATCAGTTGTATTTTCTCCATATCGAACATCTCTTGGAGGATTGCTCGGATTTTCTGGATTGTTACTTGTGTTATCGTAAGTAGCATAACAATGCAACATCGTTCCTCTTGGCATTTTTACAGGAGATTTGAATGTATGTGTGCCTTGCCAATGAAAATCCCAGTCGTCAATTTTTATCAATTTTATAGTATCGCCGGAAGGTTTGATACCATAACATTCAAATGACTTGCATAGTAAATGACCATGTGGACCTGCGAAAATAAATGTGAGGTCAAATGGCATCTGCAACTGTGCATGAAATGTTTTTACAGTATTTGCAGGTATGAACAATGGCCCATTGGTCATTGTATTCTTATAAATTAATGGTTGTATTTGGACATTTCTTAAACTACTATTGCTGAGTTTGAAATTAACTTTTGTACTGTCAATTTTTCCCTCTGAACCATTAGGGTAATGTATTTGAAGAATAATTCTGGCACCGGCTTCGAGTTTAATTCCCATGCCTGCTGGATATTTTGTCACTTCACAACCTGGTACCCATGTGTCCATTAAATTAGCCGTACTGCTACTTACACCACCAAAACTTACATATCCCGGGCCTGCAAAACTGCTATCATTTGTAACTACAATATTCGAAGTGTCCTGATATACTAAAACATGATGAACAATATTTCTGTTCCCTGGAACAACTTCCATGGAAGTAATATACATAGCTCTGGGACTTGGATTTGAAACTACGAACGCTTGGTAAAGATCTTCGCCTGTATTGGGGACTACAAATTCTGGAATCCTAACAACTAAATCTGGGTTTATAATTTCATCAGTATACTGATATACCGGCTCAGGTAATGCTGTAGTGGCATCACCTTCAGGAGCGCCATTAGTTACCCAATCTTTAATCAATTGGATTTCATTGGCATCTAACACGTTTTCTTTTACAAAATGAGTATAATTTGGATCGGGTAGATGAGGAGGCATTTTTCTTTCTTCAATAGCAGGAACAATGCTGTTTCTATAATTAAATACATTAGCATAAGTAGTAAATGACATAGGTGCCAATCCATTTTCATTGTGACAATTTGTACAATGGGAATAAATTATACAAGAGATGTTCTTATTCCAGGTAGGTGCTTGAGCGTATGAATTTGAAACCAATACACACATAATCAAAACCATAATGTTGAACTTTTTCATTTTTCTTTTTTTCTTATTGATTTAAAATTTATTTGCCAAAATATAAAAAAGTATTATAAAATCCAACCCTCCAACACCAAATCCCCAATTCCACTTATTCTCTCGACTCTGTCAGAGACCTTCCTCGGCATCACCAATTCCCAATTACTAAACTCAAACACCTAATACCTAATCCCTCAACTCCCCGATTAATTAACCCTCTCCTTCAACCACTTATAAAACTCCCTCTGCCATACCAACGCATTTTGAGCACTCATAACCCAATGGTTTTCATCAGGCAAGTAAACCAACTTACTTTTGACGCCTCTTAACTGAGCCGCCTGAAATGCAGCAAGACCTTGTTCGATAGGAACTCTGTAATCTTTCCCGCCTTGATAAATTAAAATAGGGGTATTCCATTTCTCTACATGATCGATTGGATTGGCAGTTGCTAAAGATCGTTGAACAGCAGCATTTTCTTTCTCCCAATAATTGCCACCAAAATCCCAATTGGTAAACCAGATTTCTTCAGTAGTACCCATCATGCTTCTTAAATCAAATACGCCATCGTGTGCAATAAATGATTTGAATCTGTTATTATGAATTCCAGCGAGATAAAAAACAGAATAACCACCAAAGCTAGCACCTATGCATCCACGTTTGGTAGTATCTACGTATGGTTCTTTACTGATATCATCAATAGCTGATAAATAGTCTCTCATGACTTGTCCGCCCCAATCTTTACTAATACTTTCATTCCATTCGGTTCCATGTCCCGGCATGCCTCTTCTGTTTGGTGCAATTACGATATATCCATTCGCTGCCATCAATTGAAAATTCCAGCGGAAAGAATAGAATTGTGTTAACGCTGATTGAGGGCCACCTTGGCAATACAATAGTGTTGGATATTTTTTTGTGGGATCAAAATCAGGAGGATAAATTACCCAGGCCAGCATGTCTTTATTGTCAGTTGTTTTGATAAAACGCTTTTCGATTTTACTCATTTTTATTGTAGCGTACATATCATCATTCACATGAGTTAGTTGTTTTATGTTACCACTTGCTACATCAACTGTATAAAGTTCAGCAGCATGGTTCATATCGGTTCTACTAACAATTATATTATTTCCAGATTGACCAACAATTCCACTGATATCAAAATCTCCTTTTGTGATTTGTCTAACAGTAGGCATCATTTTAGATAAGCCGGGATAATTTACTTCAAACAATTGCAGCGTGCCGCCAATAGGAGCGTAGAAATAAATGCGTGTGCCGTCATCGCTCCATTTAAAACCTTCAACATGAATCTCATCATTGTTGCCGGTAAGATTCATTTTGGTATAGCCATTCCAAACGATGATATCTTGTTTGTCAGCTTCATATCCATCTCTGCGCATACTCATCCACGCGAGTTCGTTCTTTTGATTGAATGATGGATTCAAATCATAACCCGGCATGCTTTCAGTTAAATTGGTTGTTTTGCCTGAAGCGATATCATAGCTGTATAAATCAGTATTGGTGCTAGTTGCATAAGCTGTACCATATTTTTTCTTCGTAACGTACACCACTTGTTTGCCATCAGCGCTCCATACATAATCTTCAGTACCTCCAAATGGTTTTGTCGGACAATCATAAGCTTCGCCAGGCATTAAATCTTTTTTGTTCTTTGGATTAGCGATTTCGGTAAGAAACACATGATCAAAATTGCCATCTTCCCAAGTATCCCAATGGCGATTGTTTAAGTTGTCGAAAATGTAGGCGTTTGATTTGGTGAGCTCTGGGTAATAATCTTCCCCTCTGATGTTTTTTATTTTAACAGGAGCGTCTGTAAGTTGATATTTACCATTTGGCGATATGGTTTCGTCTTTCAATAAGCTGTCGAGATTTGAAATGGTTTTTACTTTTCCATCTGCTAGGGAAATGAAATATTTTTTGGAGCTGCTTTTGTTGTTTTCAACATTGGGTGTACTTACATTGTAAACTACATATTTCTTGTCTTTAGAAACTCCTAATCCGGAAATGCGGTTGAGTTTCCATAATAATTCAGGCGTTAGGGTGTTTTGAGCATGTAATCCTAAAGCCGATGATAATAATAAAATAAGTGTAATTGATTTTTTCATTCTAATAATTTTTAATATTATGTTATTACTATAAACGCAACGTCCCCTTCGGGAGACATTGCTGAGAAAGGAAAGCCACGAATTCACGAATTAAAATACAACATTTAATAAGTTTAAAAGGTTGATCAATCCCATTAAACGAGCAAAAAGTTTTAAACCATTAAACAAAAAACGCAACGTCCCCTTCGGGAGACATTGCTAAGAAGCCAACCAGCTCTGCGACTCAAACCATTAAACCAGTGAAACGAATTAAACCAGCGTAGCGATTTCAACCATTAAACCCAAAAACCTATAATGACTCAGTCAGAGTTCTATTTCGGCATCAACTTCCCCCTTTGGGGGATTGAGGGGGCTTTTACCTATACTCCCCAAACTCACCCCTCAACACATCTGCAATTTCACCCAACGTGCAATAATTTTCTACACATTCCAACACCACAGGCATAAGATTTTCATTGCTTTTGCAAGTTGATTTTAATGTAGCTAAACAATTGGCAACTGAACTGTTATTTCTCTTGGATTTTAAAGCAGCTAATTTGTCAGACTGCATTTTTTGTATACTATCATCGATTTTAAATCCGGGTATTTTTTCTTCACTACTAGTTTGGAATTTATTGACACCCACGATGATTTTTGAATTATTTTCAATACTGCGTTGATAGTCATATGCACTTCGTGCAATTTCATCCTGCACAAAACCAGCTTCTATTGCAGCAACGGCACCGCCCATAGCATCAATGCTTTCAATTAATTTCAGGGCTTCGGCTTCAACTTCATCGGTTAATGATTCAACAAAATAACTGCCTGCCAAAGGATCAACTGTATCTGCAGCACCGCTTTCAAAGGCAACGATTTGTTGTGTTCGCAGAGCGATTTTGGCTGCTTCTTCCGTAGGTAAACTTAGCGCCTCATCATATCCGTTAGTATGCAAAGATTGTGTCCCACCTAAAACTGCCGCTAAGGTTTGAATCGTTACACGACTGACATTGTTCATCGGTTGTTGCGCAGTTAATGTACTGCCGCCTGTTTGTGTATGAAAACGCAACATCATAGCTTTCTCATCAGTTGCACCAAGATCTTTCATGATCTTAGCCCACATTCTTCTGGCTGCTCTAAACTTAGCCACTTCCTCAAACAAATTATTATGTGCATTAAAGAAAAAAGAAAGTCTTTTGCCAAATACATTAATGTCAAGTCCTTTATCAAGTGCTGCTTTCACGTAGGCTTTACCGTTACTTAAAGTAAAAGCAATTTCTTGTACTGCAGTACTTCCGGCTTCCCTGATATGATATCCTGAAATTGAAATGGTATTCCATTTAGGTAATTCTTTACTACACCATTCAAAAATGTCTGTGATGATGCGCATGGAAGGTTGTGGCGGATAAATGTATGTGCCTCTTGCTGCGTACTCTTTTAAAATGTCATTTTGAATCGTGCCTGCAATATTATTCAAGTTAGCGCCTTGTTTTTTTGCAAGGGCAACATAGAATGCAAGTAAGATAAATCCAGTGGCATTGATGGTCATTGACGTTGAAACATCTTCAAGCTTTATGCCTTCAAATAATTTTTCAATGTCTTCTAAACTATCGATGGCTACTCCAACTTTTCCAACTTCACCATCTGATAGTGGGTGATCACTATCGTAACCAATTTGTGTTGGCAAATCAAAAGCCACACTCAATCCACTTACACCTTGGTTCAATAAATAATGATATCGTTTGTTGCTTTCTTCTGCTGTAGAAAATCCTGCGTATTGGCGCATTGTCCATAATTTCCCGCGATACATCGAGGATTGTACACCTCTCGTAAAAGGGTACTCGCCAGCATTGGATAGGTCATGATTATGGATATCTGCAGGAGTATACGTTTCTCTTATTTCAATTCCGGAATCGGTAGTTATTTTTTTGCCAGACATAAATTAGTTTTTAATTCAGTAATTTTTTGGCTTCGAATTGCAATGCCTCTAATAACATTGGGCTCATCTCTGCATTAGGTGTCATGCTATATTCAAGTAACATTCTACTTAATTCAGCGCCGGTTGATGTTGGGTGCAAATTGGCCGTAATGTGATTGATGATGTATATGTTCTGGTCTTTCATTCTGGTAACAGCATTCCAAATCTCAGGACTTACATAAATCTGTTGACTGGCATTATAGTCGAATTCTGTTTTTAAAGTATCTGTAAGATAATGATGCAATTCAGCGCCACTCATTTTTGAATAATCAGCTCTCCCAACTAAATTTTTAAGGGATGACCTTTCTGCATATAAAGTAAGTCTTTCCAACGCTTGTAATTTCAATCGACTGCCTTCTACGTTTAACGGAGCCGGAATTTGGGTAATTGTCTTTTTTAAATTGGCAATATCATTTTGTGTTATTAATATCAAACCAATTGTAGCAATCATAAAAGAAACCTCAAACCACTGAAAAGTATCCATACTTGTAAAATTTATGGGCAAAGGTAAACAAGAAGCAGTACATTTTTCTGTTTTCGTAAACCGATATGTTTTATAGTGCTAGAATTCATTGTAAATTTGATAAAAAATTATGGTCACTATAAATACCAATCCTGTTTCTTTCACAGATTTAGCTAAAGCTGAAATAAAAAGACTGATTGAAACAACTACGGATCCAATCAAAAATAAATTAAGAGTAGGAGTTAAGGGAGGTGGTTGCAGCGGCATGACTTACGTTCTTGAATTCGACGAACAAAAACCCAATGACCAAGTTTTTGATGACGGGACTTTTTCTTTCATCATGGACAAATCTCATGGACTTTATTTACAAGGCATGGAAGTAAACTGGGAAGGTGGCTTGAATTCTAGAGGCTTTACCTTTAAAAATCCAAATGCAAGTAGCACGTGTGGCTGTGGAACGAGTTTTGCAGTGTAAGAAATTTGTTTCAAAGGTTCAAAAGGTTCAATTCGTTCAAAAGGTTACGATCTGAACAAACCTTTTGAACCTTTAAACGTGTTAAACCTTTTAAACATAATCAAAATAGGCAAAAAAAAATCCCGTCGATGACGGGATTTTTTTTTGCCTATTTTGATTATAGCTCCGGAGCTACATTCTTTTTCTTTTCTTCTTTCGCTGCACCTAATGGCTTGTCTTTTGCGAAATCAATCAGTACAGGCGCTCCTACGAAGATAGAAGAGTAAGTACCGGTGATTACACCAATCAACATCGCAAAGGCGAAACCTCTTGTTACTTCACCACCGAAGATGAATAAGATCAAGATAGTTAAGAATACAGTTAATGAAGTCATCACTGTACGGCTTAGAGTGTCGTTAATCGCTTTGTTAATGATAGTAGTTTTGCTTTCTCCTTTCATATCTCTACTGTATTCACGAATTCTATCGAATACGATAACAGTGTCATTCATAGAGAAACCAATTACTGTTAATATCGCTGCAATGAAGTGCTGATCGATTTCCAATGGGAAAGGAACGATATCTTTAAAGAATGCAAATACCGCTAAAGTTACCAATACGTCATGCAACAATGTTAAGATAGTACCAGCAGAATATCTCCAATCGCGGAAACGCATGAAGATATAAAGGAAGATGATTAACATCGCAAATATGGTAGCTTTAATCGCGCCATTTTTCAAGTCGTCAGAAATACTTGGTTGAACGGTAGTTGAACTTTGGATATTTTCTGCAACAAATTTATTGTAAGTAATATCAGCAGGTAGTACAGATTTCAAACCAATCATCAATTTTGATTGAACGGTGCTGTCTGCATTGTCTAAGCCTTTCAAATAAGCGGTAGTGATGTTAATGTGTTTACCATCTTCTCCAACAGTTTTCAAAGTGATGTTATCGCCATCTAAAGCTGTTTTCAAGTCATCTCTGAATTTGTCAGCATCAACTTTTTTATCGAAAGCAATCGTATAACTTCTTCCTCCTTGGAATTCAACACCTTGGTGGAAACCAACAAAGAATGAAGCTACACCTGCAGCCAATACAAAAGCAGAAATCACATAAGCTACTTTTCTATATTCGATGAATTTGTAATTAGCATGAGCAAATACTTTCTTCGACAATCCAGTGAAGTAATTGAAATGACGTTTTTTGTTTGTCCAAAACTCTGTAATCAATCTTGAGAATAAAATTCCGCAGAATAATGATAACAAAATACCGATGATCTGTGTAGTTGCGAAACCTAATACAGGGCCTAAACCAAAGTAAGCAAGGATAATCGCAGTTAATAATGAAGTTACGTGAGCATCTATAACTGGAGCAAGAGAACGTTTGTAACCGTCGTTAACTGCTTGTTCATAGGATTTGCCTTTTGATAACTCTTCTTTAATTCTTTCAAAGATGATAACGTTTGTATCTACAGCCATACCGATTGTCAAAACCAAACCGGCAATACCTGCTGCTGTTAATGTAAATCCTAATGCAGTTAATACACCTATTGTAAATAACAAGTTGAAGATAAGTGCAAGATTTGCAACCCAGCCCCCTGTGTTATAATATACAAGCATTAACAAGAAAATTACAGCGAAAGCAATCAAGAAAGCCATAATACCTCCGTGAACCGCTTCTTTACCAAGTGTTGGACCAACAACTTGTTCAGCAACGATTTTAGCTGGAGCATCTAACTTACCTGATTTCAATATGTTAGCTAAATCCTGAGCTTCTTCAACAGAGAATTTACCTGAGATTT
>CALPIT020000069.1 GCA_943323705.2 Streptomyces griseus | reverse complement strand
TAGTTGTGTGATGAATGCGCATCTTTTCATTCCCGCGATAGACACAAATATGAATCGACCAACTTCATTGTCTAAAAAGAATATTGAAGGATTGTTAAGAAAAGATATGGGCTATCAGGGATTGGCCATTACAGATGGATTGGAGATGCAAGGTGTAAGAAAATTCTTTCCCAATGGTGAAGCATCAGTTGAATCAATAATCGCCGGCAATGATTTGCTTTGCATTCCCGACAGTATTCCCTTGGTGATTTCAAAAATAAAATCAGCAATAGATTCTCAGCGTCTAACCTGGGCTGTTATCGAGGAACATTGCAAGAAAGTATTGATGGCGAAATATACATATGTAGTGCCTTCCAATGATTCTGTTGCTTATAATAATCTAACCGTTGATTTGAATAAATCAGTTTTGGCCATGCGTGAATTGGTGGCAAAAAACGCTATTACTTTATTGGCAAAAGAAGACCAGGAGTTTTTTCCATTGAAAAAAGATGAGCACAAAGTGGTGTATGTTTCAGTGGGCATCAATACTGCCAATGCTATGGCGAGAAGATTACAGAAAGATTATAATGCTGATGTTATCAATTTTGACTTTAGTAAAAAGAAGACAGATTCTGTGAATATGCTCATTGATTCCATTGCTAAGCATTACCAAAGAGTGATTATCGGCATTCACCAGATCAATCGTGCTCCTGCCAATAATTTCGGTATCAGCGCAGATGCGGTTTCATTCATCAATTTTTTACAACAACGTACCAAAGCCATTACGATTCTATTTGGCAATGCCTATGCAGCAAAGAACTGGTGTTACGCAAAGAATTTGGTTGTAGCTTATGAAGATGACAGCACGGTTCAATACAATGCCATTGATATGCTTGAAGGTAAATTTCCTTATAAAGGAACCTTACCAGTAAGTGTATGCGAAAATTTAAAATTCGGTTTTGGCTTGACTGCCTTTACAAATTTATTACCCACCACGACACCAGAAGATGTAGGCTTAAGCGCTGAGAAATTACAATCCATTGATTCCATTGTCAACGACGGCATCGCCCGAAAAGCTATGCCAGGTTGTATGGTGCTGGTGGCGAAAGACGGCAAGTTGGTTTTTCAAAAAGGTTTTGGTTATTATAGTTACGAACATAATGAACCTGTAACATACGCTTCTGTTTATGACCTCGCTTCTGTTACAAAAATATTGTCAACCACTTTAAGTGTAATGAAATTATATGACGAAGACAAAATCGATTTAAAAAAAAAGTTAAGTGATTACCTGCCTTCTGTGACAGGAACTGATAAAGCCAATATTACCATAGCACAATTATTATTGCACGAAGGCGGATTGAAATCATACATTCCTTTTTATAAAGAAACGCTCGATAGCAATCAGATGCCCTCTCAAAAATATTATCAAACATTCAATAAAGATTGTTTTGATTCAAGAGTGGCGGGTGGATTAATGATCAGATGCGATGCTGTAGATACTTTTTACAAAAGAATTTTGGAAAGTCCACGTACTAACGATGGCGCATACGTGTACAGCGACAATGATTTTATTTTTTTAGGAAAAATCATTGAAAATATCAGTGGTATAAAATTGAATGAATACGTAAGTAAAAACTTTTACATACCGATGAGTCTTGAATCTATGGGATACCAGCCTTTGGATAAAATCAGTTACAGCCGTATTGTTCCTTCTACCAAAGAAACCGGATTCAGAAATCAAGAATTGAGAGGTTATGTTCATGATCAGGGCGCTGCAATCATGGGTGGTGTGGCGGGTCATGCGGGATTATTTGGAGATGCTTTTGATGTCGCCTGTTTAATGCAAATGCTGCTTAATGAGGGTGAATGGAATGGTCGGCAGATCATCAAAAAAGAAACCATCAATTTATTTACCGACTATCATAGTGCGGTGAGCAGGAGAGGTTATGGATTCGACAAGCCTGAAAAAGATAATGCTTCTAGAACAGAAGCGTATCCTGCAAAATCTGCATCAGCAGGAACATTTGGCCATACGGGTTTTACAGGAATCTCTGTTTGGGCTGATCCTGCATCCAAATTAATTTTTGTTTTTTTAAGCAACAGAATTTACCCAGAGGACAATGGTGTTTTTAAAACTTTGAATATTCGTCCGAAAATTTTCGAAACAATATATCAATCCATTTTAAATTAATGGCGTTGTTTTAATTTAATTATTTTATTTTAGTTGATACTAATTTACAAACTATGTCATATCCCTATCAATTGACTTCATTGGAAGCCTATCAAGATGCTTATCAGAAAAGTGTAGAAAATCCTGAATCGTTCTGGGCAGCAATCGCAGAAGATTTCACTTGGCATAAAAAATGGGATACGGTTTTAAACTGGAATTTCAACGAACCTAAAGTGGAATGGTTTGCAGGAGGGAAGTTAAATATCACCGAAAATTGTTTGGATAGATGGGCTATAACTCAACCCGATACACCGGCTATTATTTGGGAAGCGAATGATCCCAATGAAAAATCAGTAACCATCACTTACAAGGAATTACTATTTAAAGTTTCTCAATTTGCCAATGTATTAAAATATAACGGCGCTAAAAAAGGCGATCGCATTTGTATTTATATGCCGATGGTTCCTGAATTGGCCATTGCTGTATTAGCTTGTGCTAGAATTGGCGCGATACATTCTGTAGTATTTGGAGGATTCTCTGCACAAAGCATTTCCGACAGGATACAGGATGCACAATGCAATATCGTTGTTACTGCTGATGGTGCCTTTAGAGGCAATAAAACCATACAGTTGAAACCCATAGTTGACGAGGCCTTGCTTTCATGTCCATCTATAAAAAAAGTAATTGTACTCACGCGTACACAAGATTCCGTTAGTATGCATAAAGGACGCGACGTTTGGTGGGAATCTGAAGTGAAAAAAGTGGAAGCGGAAGGTAGCCCTTTTTGCCAAGCCGAATCCATGGATGCGGAAGACATGCTCTTCATACTTTACACATCAGGAAGTACAGGCAAACCTAAAGGTGTGGTGCATACTTGTGCAGGATATATGGTTTGGGCGAACTATACTTTTGTGAATGTGTTTCAATATCAAAGAGGTCAGGTTCACTTTTGTACCGCAGATATCGGCTGGGTTACCGGACATAGTTACATTATTTATGGACCCTTAAGTTCAGGCGCCACAACACTGATGTTTGAAGGCATTCCTACTTATCCTAATGCCGGAAGATTCTGGGAAATTACCGAAAAGCATAAAGTCAATATTTTATATACAGCCCCAACGGCCATCAGAAGTTTGATGGGATTTGGCACAACACCCGTTGAAGGAAAAGATTTAAGCTCATTACAAGTACTCGGCACCGTGGGCGAACCCATTAATGAAGAGGCCTGGCATTGGTATGATGAACACATTGGTAAAAAGAATTGTCCAATTGTAGATACTTGGTGGCAGACAGAAACTGGAGGTGTTTTAATTTCTAATCTTGCTGGAGTGACAAAAGCGAAACCATCTTTCGCCACTTTGCCATTACCTGGCGTACAACCGTTACTGGTAGATGAGAGTGGAAATGAAATTGAAGGCAATGAGGTGAGTGGTAATTTATGTATTCGATTTCCATGGCCTGGAATGTTGCGAACTACTTACGGTGATCATGAAAGGTGCAGACAAACTTATTTTTCTACTTATAAAGGATTGTATTTTACAGGAGATGGTTGTTTGAGAGACAAAGACGGAGATTACAGAATCACCGGGCGTGTGGATGATGTATTAAATGTAAGCGGCCATCGCATAGGAACTGCCGAAGTGGAAAACGCCATCAATATGCATACAGATGTGGTAGAAAGTGCTGTGGTTGGTTATCATCATGATATAAAAGGACAAGGCATTTACGCTTTTGTAATTTTCAATGGCATTCATGTGGACGAAAATCATAGCAAAAAAGACATTTGTGAAACAGTTGCTAGAGTGATTGGCGCTATTGCTAAACCAGACAAAATTCAATTTGTTAGTGGATTGCCTAAAACAAGAAGCGGTAAAATCATGCGACGTATTTTAAGAAAGATTGCGGAAGGAGAATTGAGTAATCTTGGTGATACCACTACCCTGTTAGATCCGGGGGTGGTGGAGGAGATTATAAAAAGTAGAAGCCCCCTTTAATTCCCCCAAAGGGGGAGAAGGAAAGCAGGATACTAGATAGGCTAGATAAGCTGGATAGGCTGGATAAAACAAAATATACTTTTAATAAAATAATACAATTATCAAAACTAATACACCCCAATAAAACACAATCATCTTCCCCCTTTGGGGGAATTAAAGGGGGCCTCAACATGACAATTCCACAACAAATATCCATCTCCGATTACAATTACGATTTACCCGATGCACGCATTGCGCTTAGACCTCTAGACAAACGTGATGAATCAAAATTGTTGATTTATAAAAATGGAGAAATAACAGAAGATAGATTTTCAAGCATCGTCAATCATCTCCCAGAAAATTTATTGCTGATATTCAACAACAGTAAAGTTATTAATGCACGTATTCGTTTTGAAAAATCAACCGGAAGTAAGATTGAAATTTTTTGTTTGGAACCTGCAGGTGATATCAACGAATACAGCACCGTGATGAATCAAAGAGGTTTGTCTAAATGGAAATGCTTCATTGGTGGCGTTGCCAAATGGAAGGAAGAATTTCTGATGAAAGCACTCACTGATGGAGAAAATAAAATTGTTTTAAAAGCAAAAATAATCGGAACACTTACAGATGCCTATGAAGTAGAATTCTCATGGGAACCAACGACGTTGAGTTTTGCTGAAATACTTGATTTAGCAGGCGATGTGCCACTTCCTCCATATATTAAAAGACTTACCGAAAACGAAGATGTAAGCCGTTATCAAACCATATATGCTGAAAGCGAAGGGTCTGTAGCTGCACCTACTGCAGGTCTTCACTTTACTGAAAATATTTTTACTGCTTTTGAAAAGAAAAAGATTCAAAAAGCTAATGTTACTTTACATGTTGGAGCCGGTACTTTCAAACCTGTGAAAGCTGCTGTGATGAAAGATCATGAAATGCATACAGAGTGGATTGATGTAGATGCCGCAACAATCGAGAAAATCATGATACAACGTGATTTGGTTTTTGCTGTTGGTACCACTTCTTTAAGAACCATTGAAACTTTATACTGGCTGGGCGTGAAATCAATCCTATATCCTGATTTGGAAAAATTAGATTTGCATCAGTGGGATGTTTATGATGAAAAAATGAATCAACAACAAATTACAATAGAAGCTTCGTTAAGCGCTTTATTGCATTGGATGGAAGTAAAGAAATTAAATAGAATTTTTACGCAAACACAGTTGTTAATTACTCCAGGTTATACATTTAAAATTGCGAAAGGATTGGTTACCAATTTTCATCAACCGCAATCCACTTTATTATTGCTTGTTGCTGCAGCTATTGGAGATGACTGGAAAAAATGCTACCAATACGCATTGAAAAACGATTTTAGATTTCTAAGTTATGGAGACGCAAACTTGTTATTTATGGCTGAATCGTAACTTTTGTGCCAACAGATACATAACTGAACAAGTCTTTCATTTCAGAATACTTAACTGAAACACAACCGTCAGTCCAATTGTAAAAATTATCAACCGTCCACTCTTCCTGAGGCCTTGTAGCATGTATCGCAATACCCGCGCCAATTTTAGCATTGGAAGGAATCAAACCTTTGGCTTTTCTTTCTTTAAACAATTTTACATTTTCTTCAGTAGGATAATCTAATAACAGTTCTTGACCCCACTGCTTATGAATTTTTTTAAGGATGACTTTGAAACTTCCATTAGGCGTTTTCTTATCGCCTTCGCGCATCTTATCTCCGGGATCTTTACTTCCAAACACTACAGGATAGGTGGCATACCAGCCTTCTGCATCGTAAACGCGAAGTTCGAAATCACTTTTGTCTACAATAATATAAAAGGAACTATCCAAAGGTTTAGTGGTGCGGACTTTAGCACCCCGATGACCGGAATAAAAAGAATAAGAAATGATCAACAACAAGATTGATGCAATTAAAATAGAAAAACGGGTTTTCATAAAAAAGAGTTTCACATTAATGGATTAACGACTTGCAAATATAAATAATTGTATTATTTGTTGATTAGCTCTTAACAGGTTTTCCACTTAAAATAATAAATGGTGCGAAACGCATGCCAAAAACAGCAACCATCAAATTTATCCCTTGAAACATAATTTTTTTTAACCCTTTTTTATGTTCATTGTAAAAACCGACAGTAACAGACAATAAAAAACCGTTTGATTGATAAATGCTTTTATATTCATTTAGGCTGAGTATTCTTTCTGTCCAGCTGCCCGTTTCAGGATGACAGGTATTGAACTCATCAGTCGGTTCATTCGGCAACATGCCAGTTTTTTGATATATCTCTACTGCTGAAAGAATATCAATTTTTTGCATGCCCCTTGTTCTCAATGCTAACTGATTTACTAGAGTTTCTTCTTCATTTCTTAACAATTCACTGATTATGGCTTTACGAATTTCAAGATAAGGCTTGTGAGGTTCATGTCCGAATAGCATAAAATCATCGGGTGTGCCACCTTCTAATTCATCTTTTAACTGAAGTGTTCTTAGCTTTTTTACTTTGAAATAATTTTCAGGATTGCTACCGGTTGTAAAAACAGAAACGATTTCAGGATTTATGGAATATAAATCAGCAAAAAAATCATTCAGATTATAAATATGCTCAATCACATCTGTAGCGATGATGGCGTCGGGTTTTACATCAGCGAGTTCTTTTTTTAAAACTGTCACATCTCCTTGAATGAATTTGTAAATACGGATATTTAGTTTATTTGCTAATGATTGCGCAGCCTTTAAAAAATCCTTGTCTATTTCATTGATGATCACTTTTTCAAAACCGCAATATTTGGCAAATAGGCCCATCAATCCGTTTCCAGCTCCATAGTCGATGATGGTGATTTTTTCTTTTTGCAAATTAGTGTTGTTCAACACCTTTTCAAAAACATGAGCATAGATATCAAGATAATAAAGGCGATTGGTGATGAGGTGTTGTAAATACCTATCGCAATAATCATTACTGAGATGGAAACTCAATTCATTTTGAGAAAGTAATAATGAAAATGATGCTATTTCCTGTTGAAAACGATGCGACATGAACACTAAATTAAGAAAATAATGACGCGATATACTGAAACAATTTTTATTGAAAGTAAAATAAGTTGGCTGCTATGTTTAGATTTGCAAAAATAAAAACCCGGAATCATGAACAATCAATTTACTGAAAGAATAAAATCAGAATTAACAGAAATAGAATCTGCAGGATTATTTAAAAAGGAAAGAATCATCAGCAGTGAGCAAGGGGCTGAAATAATTGTGAATGGAAATACCGTGTTGAATTTTTGCGCCAACAATTATTTGGGTTTGTCTTCACATCCAAAAGTTATAGAAGCCGCTAAAGAATATATCGACCATCGTGGATTTGGCATGAGCAGTGTACGTTTCATTTGCGGTACACAGGATATACATAAAGAATTGGAACAAGCCATTTCAAAATTTTTAGGTACAGAAGACACCATCTTGTACGCAGCAGCATTTGATGCCAATGGCGGTGTTTTTGAACCATTGTTTAATGAAGAAGATGCCATCATCAGTGATGCTTTAAATCACGCTTCAATCATTGATGGCGTAAGATTGTGTAAGGCACAACGCTATCGTTATGAGCACAACAACATGGAAGATTTGGAAGCCAAACTCAAAGAAAGTGCTCATTTAAGAAATCGCATTATTGTTACAGATGGTTCATTTAGTATGGATGGCACCATCGCAAAGCTTGATGTTATTTGCGAGTTGGCCGATAAATACAATGCTGCAGTGATGATAGATGAGTGTCATTCTTCTGGTTTTTTAGGAAAGACAGGCAGAGGCACTCATGAATACAGAAATGTAATGGGACGTATCGATATCATTACTGGTACGTTAGGAAAAGCATTAGGCGGTGCAAGCGGTGGATTTACTTCAGGCAAAAAAGAAATTATTGAAATGTTGCGTCAGAGAAGTCGCCCATATTTATTCAGCAACACTTTGGCACCAAGTATTGTAGGCGCATCGATTGCTGTTTTAAACATGCTGAGTGAAACTACAGACCTCAGAGATAAGCTTGAATACAATACAAAATATTTTAGAAGTAAAATGACGGAAGCAGGTTTTGATATCAAGCCTGGCGATCATCCTATTGTTCCAATCATGTTGTATGATGCCGTATTGGCTCAGCAATTTGCAGCTAAATTATTGGATGAAGGTATCTATGTAATTGGATTTTTCTTCCCGGTTGTAGCAAAAGGACAAGCTCGTATCAGGGTTCAGCTTAGTGCAGCTCATGAACAACATCATCTCGATAAAGCTATTGAAGCTTTTACTAAAATTGGAAAAGAATTAAGTGTATTGAAGTAGTATTTGTAATTTGTTATTGCATAAATCAAAATCATCTCTTTATACAAGTTTCAATGGAAAAAAAAGCAATATTTATCGTAGGCGCTTCAGAACATGCAAAAGTTATTATTGATATAATTGAGAAGGAAAGCGTTTATGAAGTCGTAGGACTAATAGATAGTTTTAAAAATAAAGGAGAAGAAGTACTTGGTTATAAGGTTGTAGGTAAAGAAGAAGATCTTCCTGAATTATTAAAAAAGCATGAAGGGGCTTCAGTACTTATTGCAATTGGCGATAATTGGGTAAGGCATTTAGTTATGGAAAAGCTCATGAACATTGTGCCTCATATAAAATTCGCATCCACCATTCACCCTTCTGCACAAATCGCAAAGCATGTTAAAATTGGAAAAGGTGTTGTAATAATGGCGGGTGCAATTATAAATAGCGAGAGTGTGATTGAAGATTTTGTAATTGTAAATACAAAAGCAAGTATTGATCATGATGGCTTACTAAAATCGTTTTCTAGTGTAGCACCTGGTGTAACTTTAGGAGGAAATGTTACTGTTGGAAATTATGCTGCTGTATCAATTGGTGCGACTGTAAAACACAACATATCTATTGGCAATCATGCTGTAATTGGCGCTGGTGCTGTATTATTAAAAAACTGCGATGACAATGCAATGATGTACGGAGTGCCCGCAAAGGAAATCAGAAAGAGAGAGACTGGTGACAAATATTTGTGATTTCATTTCCAAAATATTTAACAACGTAAGCAGTATATTTAATTCCTAAATCTTTTTTATGAAAATTACGATCAACTATTTAACAGCATTGTCAATTGTAGTATTTATGTTTAGCTCATGTATTGATAGTGTCAACAACAAACTCATTGTTGGAAAATGGAACGCAGTTTCTTGGACAGAAAATGGAACGCCTAATGTTGCCAAATCAGAAAATACTTCATTCGTTTTCGATGAAAAACAGCATTACAGTTTTACACATGACGGAACAACCAAAAGCGGCACATACAAAGTTGAAAACAATCTTTTATTTACCACTGAAGAAGGCATGCAGGAAATTATGGTCAACATAGCGATACTCAACAAAGACAGCTTGGTGTTTGATATGAATAACGCCGGTGTTGCAGAAAAATTGACTCTAATCAGAAGCAAATAATGGAAAAATACATTGAACTCAATCGCGAATCATGGAACAGAAGAACTGCTGTACATCTGACATCTGAATTCTATGATGTTGAAGGATTTTTGAATGGGAAAAATACATTGAAAGATATTGAGTTGAATTTATTGGGCGATATCAGCAATAAGAAAGTGCTTCATCTGCAATGTCATTTTGGTCAGGATTCGATCTCATTGTCAAGACTGGGAGCTAAAGTGACAGGAGTTGACTTTTCTGACAAGGCTATAGAAAGTGCGAGAATACTCAATGAACAGACAAAAACAGATGCTGTTTTCATCTGTTGCGATATTTATGATTTACCGCAACATCTTGACGAAACTTTTGACATCATATTCACCAGTTACGGCACTATAGGCTGGTTGCCGGATTTGAACAAATGGGCCCAAATCATATCGCGATTTCTGAAAACTGGTGGTAAATTTATTTTTGCCGAATTCCATCCTGTGGTTTGGATGTTCGACGATGATTTTTCAAAATTAGCATATGACTACTTTAACTATGGAGCAATATATGAAACTGAAAAAGGAACTTACGCAGACAAAAACGCAGATATTGAATTGAGTTATATCATGTGGAACCATAGCACTTCCGAAGTGCTCAACGCGCTCATTCAACATCAAATGGAAATATTGTCTTTCGACGAATTCGATTATTCTCCTTATGATTGTTTTAAGCATACCATAGAATTTGAAAATGAAAAATTCAGGATCAAACATCTTGAAAAAAAAATTCCAATGGTGTTCAGTCTTTCCGCGATTAAAAAGAATTAGTATGTTAGAATCAACGCCTATTGATTTCGAAGCTTATGTCGCCAACTTTCCTTCCAATATTAGAAATTCGTTGCGTTTAATAAGGCAAGTAATAATCGAAACGAATCCAGAATTCAATGAAAGTATCAGCTACGGAATGCCGGCTTTCAAATACAAAGGAAAACCACTTGTCTATTTTGCTTCTTATAAAAATCACATTGGCTTCTACCCTACATCATCAGGTATCAAAGCAGTTGAAAGTGAATTAACAAAATTCAAATATTCCAAGGGAGCGATTCAATTT
>CALPIT020000068.1 GCA_943323705.2 Streptomyces griseus | reverse complement strand
TTCCAGTTTAACGGTGTTGAATGCAAATGAACGCCAATTTCAATTTCTGGCAGCTGTTGAATTAAATATGATGTCATTTTAATCACTTGTTCAGCCGTTGCCACGCCAACAGTATCTGCCAATGAAATCGTTTTTATCCCAAGCGCAACCAGCTTATTCACCCACTCAAAAACTATCTCTTCATTGTAAATATCTCCATAAGGGTTTCCAAATCCCATGGAAATATAGACCACCATTTCTTTCTTGCTTTTCACACAGAGATTATGAATCACTTCTACGTTATTGAATGAGTCTGCAATCGATGTGTTCGTATTTCTTTGCTGAAAGGTTTCTGAAACAGAAAATGGAAAACCCAAATAAGAAATCTCATCATATATAATTGCGTCTTCAGCACCTCTTGTATTGGCAATAATCGCAAGTAATTTTGAAGAAGTATTAATGAGTGACAATCCTTTTAAAACATCCTTTGTATCTGCCATTTGAGGGATGGCTTTAGGCGAAACAAAACTGCCAAAATCAATCGTATCAAAACCGACTTTCAACAATGCATTGATGTACTCAATCTTTTTTGCGGTAGGTATAAAATGCGCCCAGCCCTGCATGGCATCACGGGGGCATTCGATGAGTTTTATTTTATGGGAATTGGGCATTATAGAAATATTTTTTTGCCACAAAGGCACTAAGACACAAAGTTTCACAAAGCAATTGCCACAAAGACACGAAGACACAAATTATCACAAAGTACTCGAGGTTCAAGATTATGATTTAATAAAATTTAAGGCCAACAAGCAACCTATTGAAATTAAAATAAGTCACAAACCATTAAACCATTAAACCTATACAACCCTCTGCCTCGACACCTCATACAACACCACTCCCGTAGCCACCGACACATTTAAAGATTCAAAATCTCCCGGCATAGGTATAGCGAATTTATCGTCACATATTTTCATTAAAGCGGGATAAATACCATGTTCCTCTCCTCCCATTACAATCGCGCATGGTTCTGTAAAATCGAGTGTTGTTATTTTAGTTTCAGCAGTCATCTCACTGGCGAAAACTTTAATGCCATTCAAATGCAAATCATCAACTGCTTTCATCAAACTGTTCACTCTGCAAACAGCAATTTTTTCTAAGGCTCCGGCAGAAGTCAAAATCGCATCTTCATTTAATGACCCCACTCCTTTATCTGGAATAATGATGGCGTGAACACCAAAGCAAAAAGCACTTCTGGCAATAGCGCCGATATTTCTGATATCGGTAACTCCATCTAAGATAATGAACAAAGGAACTTCTCCATTATCCACAACAAATGAAATAATCTGTTGCAAATCCTGATATTGGATTTTTGAAATTTGACCGATACATCCTTCGTGATTGCTAACATTGAAGCTATTCAGTTTTTCAACTGGCACTTTATTTATAGGCACAAGAGCTGATGCTGCCAAGGCTTTTATTTCATCTATTATAGGGCCATGAACATTCGACTGCATATAAATACGATCTAATTGCTTGCCTTCTTTAATGGCTTTGATAATAGCTTCCCTTCCAATAATTAAAGTATTTTTTTTTGGGCGCTGGTGTTGATGTCTAAAATTTTTCACTTTTCAAATTTAGGCTTTAATTAAACAAAAAACCATAAGCCGAAACTTATGGTTCTTTTATAAAGCAGTTAGTGTAAGATTATTTTAATCCGAAAGCTTTTTTAACTTCTTTCACAGCATCCAATTTTTCCCAGGTAAACAATTCTACTTTTCTAGTAACTTTTTTACCGTCAGGAGATGTGAAAGTTTTTTCAACCACTTCATTCTTACGTCCCATGTGACCATAAGCAGCAGTTTCGCTGTACATTGGGTTACGCAATTTTAATCTTTGTTCGATGAAATAAGGACGCATATCGAAGCATGACATTTTCATAACTTTATCAGCAATTTGTCCGTCTGTTAAAGCAACTTTTGCAGTACCATAAGTTACCACATTGATACTTGTTGGTTGTGCTACACCAATTGCATAAGAAACTTGCACCAAAACTTCATCGCACAAACCAGCTGCAACAAGATTCTTTGCGATATGTCTAGTTGCATAAGCAGCAGAACGATCTACTTTACTAGGATCTTTACCACTGAAAGCACCACCACCATGAGCACCTTTACCACCGTAAGTATCAACTATGATTTTACGACCAGTCAATCCTGTATCTCCGTGTGGTCCACCAATAACAAATTTGCCGGTTGGGTTTACGTGATATTTGATTTTATTGTTGAATAAGTGAGCATATTTAGGATATTTCGATTTCACTCTTGGAATCAAAATATTGATGATATCTTTTTTGATTTTAGCCAACATCGCATCATCTTTTCCAAAATCATCATGCTGAGTTGAAACAACGATTGCGTCTATACGTACAGGTCTGTTGTTATCATCATACTCTAGCGTAACCTGACTTTTAGCATCAGGGCGTAAATATTTAATTTGTTTGTTTTCTCTTCTTAATGCAGCAAGCTCTTCCAATAATTTATGAGCTAGATTCAATGCCAATGGCATGTAATCTTCAGTTTCGTTGGTTGCATATCCGAACATCATACCCTGATCACCGGCACCTTGTTCTTCTTTTTTCTTTCTGTCTACACCTTGATTGATATCTGAAGATTGCTCATGTATAGCAGAAAGGATTCCACAAGAATTGGCTTCAAACATGTATTCGCTTTTGGTATATCCGATTTTACGGATAACGCCTCTTGCAATTTCCTGTACATCCAAGTATGCTTTACTTTTCACTTCTCCAGCCAATACTACTTGACCGGTTGTTACTAAGGTTTCACAAGCTACTTTACTGGAAGCATCAAACGCTAAAAAGTTATCAATTAAAGCATCACTAATCTGATCAGCTACTTTGTCTGGATGACCTTCACTAACTGATTCTGAAGTAAATAAATAAGGCATATGATTTTATTTTTTGAGATTGCAAAGATAAGGGTTGAAGCATAAAAGAACAAAGCCTCAAACTTTAATTTTTGAGGCTTTGAGAATTATTTTACTTTGGAATAAATTACTCTTAATCTCATCCTGTATTCAGGATTTGGATTGTTGCCTCCGCCCACACGAACCCGTCCATATGCAATGGGATTAAGATATGGAACATTTACAGTGCTGTATTGAGGATACATAAAACTATGTGCTGAAAATAGTCTGAATTTATAGTTATTGGTATTTTTTGTTGCCAGTTGTTGTATATATCTGCTGATATTGATGTTGTAATATACTTGCTCACCTGAGGAAATATTTCTTGTTTTTGCAACTCCGCCAAAATAATTCACATCAACGGCTCCATTTGCAGGCAAGAAAGGATAGCCAAATATTTTAAAGTCTGGATCATATGGCGCACTTGGATTTAAATCAAAGTAAATAGGCTTCCATTTTGAAGTACCCGTATCAATTAAATCCATGTATAAAAACGGAGATTCTGCATAAATTCTATCGTTCACAGGATCTGGAATCTGTCTGATTTGCAATTCCGCACGGTGTATTATTTTATTTCCGTAGTTAGTCAACCCTGGAATTTCAAGATTGGCGAATGTGCCAGGATTGGTTTGCAAATACAATTCCTGGTCGCCACTAGGCAAAGCTGTTCTGTTTCTGATGATATTGTTGGCTACACATGACAATCTCAAGAATTCACCACGCAATCCTGCATTAAAGTAAAAGGAGGAATAAGTAGTATCCACTATACCGCCATTTTTCCTTTTGTAGTGCAGTTCCAACCTGGTTGTAAAATCAATCAAACTCGTATACACCAAGGAATTGCCATTAGTAGCTACAACAGCAAAGCCATTATTAAATACCCTAAAAATAGAATCATTTAAAAAAGCTTTATTATTTGCAGTATCTCTTGTAAAAAGTGAATCACGAAATGCATTTGAAAGTTTGATTCTGATTTGATTGTTAGCAGAATCATATTTGCCCACTTTTACATAATTCCGCATCGTTCTTACATCTACAGTAACCGGATTGCTAATTACATTTCCAAGTGCTGGGGCAAAGTTGATGTTTTTATAAGCGTAAGCAGAATCCCATTCTCCATGAGCTGCAGAAGAAACAGTGTATGCTTGGAGTTGCAAAGGCTGAGTTGAATCGCCCCAAAATGATTTATAAGTTAAGCAAAGTACAACTGAATCTGCCTGAACAATAGTATCATTCGCCAACTTTCCGATGAAGTAAGGATAAAATGGCGGTTTCATCTGTAAATAAAGTGCAGCTGTTGTTCCACCCATCAAAGGATCATTAACTTTCCCAACAACATAATTTTCAGCGAAAGTCAATTTTGTAGTGTCTTTAAATGCGCCTTCAAATACGCCTTGAGTCGAAATGATATCAAGCGTATCCGCAAAAGTATTGAGATTATCTACCTCTGGAATTAAATCCCCACCTATTGTAGTAGTGTCGAGCTTTGTACAGCCCCAAATGAAAATCAAAAAAACAAAAACAAGAAAGTATGGTTCTTTTATAAATCTTTTGAGCACAAATGGAATTTTAAATTGAGTTAATTCTATTTCGCAATGTCGTTATACAATTGCAAATACTCTGTTAAATCAGATTCAGGATTGAACTTGACGACTTTTTTACCTTTCACTTTTGAAAATTCTTCAGTCAATTTTTTATCGACTTTTTCAGCTCCGAAAGATATGGCATCAGCAAATTGAGCACCGCCTCTGAACATTGCCGTGTTGTTGTTATCCTTATAAAATTCTAATTCTTTTTTAGTAACATAATCATTGATTGTAGCGAGCTTGAGGAGATCTGCACCTAGCTTTTCTTTGAAAGTATTGTTACCAATTGTAAAAACAACTTTACTATTGCTAAAAACAGGTTCTTTTTTATATGCTGCTTTAATAAACATTGGAATCAATCCTGTCATCCAGCCACTGCAATGAATAATATCAGGAGGCCATCCAAATTTCTTTACAGTTTCCAACGCACCTTTACAAAACAACACAGCTCTCAATCCATTGTCATCAAACCATTTGTCTTTTTCGTCGGTAAAAATTGATTTGCGCTTGAAATAATCTTCGTTGTCTAGAAAATAAACCTGAAGTCTTGCATTCGGCAGAGAAGCTACTTTAATCACCAATGGATAATCATCATTATCAATAGTAACATTGATGCCGGATAATCTCACTACTTCATGCAATCGATGTCTGCGTTCGTTGATAACGCCAAATCTTGGCATGATACATCTTACTTCAAAATTGTTGTCATTCGACAATACTGCCAATTTATTCACAACCTCTGCAAATTCAGTCAACTCCAAATATGGAGAAATCTCATTTGCAATAAATAATATTCTTTTCTTTGTAGACATTTGTGCTTTATTAATTGCGCAATATTTTTAAATTGTCTGCAAAAGTACTGATATTTATTCAAAAATTTTGGTAAAATAGACAAGTCAAGCAATTTCAAACTCATGATTATTTTTAAAAAAGCGGCTGATATTCATAATTATTTACTTATTAAAATGGAGGAAAACCAATCCATTGGCTTTGTTCCTACCATGGGTGCATTACACGAAGGACATATCTCTCTAATTATTAAAAGTAAAGCCGCTAATTCACTTACAGTCTGCAGTATATTCGTAAATCCAACCCAATTTAACAATCCTCTGGATTTCGAAAAATACCCAATAACAATTGAATCTGATATCTCTATGCTTGAAGAGGCAGGTTGCGATGTCTTATTTTTACCCTCAACAACCGAAATTTACCCGGAAGAATTTGTCAAAATAAACTACGAACTTGGATATCTTGAATCTATTTTAGAAGGAAAATACAGGCCGGGACACTTTCAGGGTGTATGTATGGTGGTTGAAAGGCTGTTAAGAATTATTCCCTGTAACACATTATATCTTGGACAAAAAGATTACCAACAATGTATGGTTATTGAAAAAATGATCAGCCTCAGAAATATGGATGTTCATTTGGTTATAGCACCTACAGTTAGAGAATCTGACGGGCTTGCCATGAGTAGCAGAAACAGAAGGCTTTCGAAAGATGAAAGACAAAATGCCACAGTAATTTTCAGCGCATTAATGTACATGAAATCTAATATCGCCAATCTTTCAAATGAGAACATAATCTACGAAGCAAAAAAAATGATATCTGAAAAAGGATTTGATATTGATTATGTCGAATTAACTGATTGCCATTTAAATCCATTGGAAAACACGACTTCTAGAAATGGTATTGTTGCATTAATTGCCGCTTCCGTAAATAAAATAAGACTGATAGATAACATGACATTAATTAATCCCATCAAATAATTCGAATCCCGATTTTTTAGTCAAGCATTTGTATCTTGTAGCTTATGAACAAAAGATTACTATCCATTTTACAATATGTAATTTTTCTTGGTGGCGGATTATTTCTGGTATGGTGGCAATTGAAATCTATGACTGAACCTGAAAAAAAGGAATTTTATGCTGCTATCCAAAATGCAGACTATAGAATCATTTTGCCTGTTGCCCTCATGAGCATTTTGAGCCATATCAGCAGATCATTAAGATGGAGATTACTCATGGAACCGTTGGGATACAAACCTAAATTATCAAATTTGTTTACGGTAACGATGATTGGCTATCTTGCCAATGCTGCCGTTCCCAGACTAGGAGAATTATTGAAATGTACTTTTTTAGCAAAATATGAGAAACTGAAAGTCGACAAACTGGTAGGAACCATTATTGTTGAAAGAAGTTTTGATTTGATATGTTACGCCATTTTTATTGGGATAACCATCTTGATACAAATACAGCTTATCGGAGGCTATTTTAAAAAAGAATGGGAGGAGATGTCTTCTTCATCTGGTAGTAATCTTTTGTTGAAATTTGTAATCATTTTTTTAGTCCTGTTTACGATTTGGAAATTAATGAAATGGTTATCACGAAAAAAACCTGACAACAAAATCATCATTGGTATACACAATTTCATTTCCGGTGTTGGTGAAGGTTTTAAAACAATCAAACAATTAAAAAAAAGAAAACTATTTCTGTTACATACGATTTTCATTTGGGCCATGTACCTTGGCCAGATTTATGTTGGATTCAAAGGAATGGATGGCACTTCATCATTACCCATTGAAGCCGCATTTTCTGTACTCACACTCGCTACCCTTTCTATGATTGTTACTCCTGGGGGAATCGGCTCCTTCCCTATTTTTGTCATGCAAACTTTATTGCTATATGGCATTAACGCTCCGCTTGGCAAAGCTTTCGGATGGGTGATGTGGGGTGTTTCTACCGGACTCATCATCATTATCGGTCTCATTTCTTTAATCATTATTCCTTCTCTTAATAAACAAAAAAGCTAAAATAATCCTGACTATTTTTCAATCTTTCGAAGTTTTAAAATTTAATATTGGAATAACAATTATCTATTCAAGATGCGCTAATTTCACGTCTCAATTTTTACTTAATTGCAGAAGAGAAAAACAATAATAAGAGATATCAGCTGGCTTTCATTTAATAGTCGCGTTTTGCAAGAAGCAGCAGACAAAACGGTGCCACTCAGAGAAAGAATAAAATTCCTTGGCATATTTTCTAATAATCTAGATGAATTTTTCAGGGTAAGAGTAGCTACCCTTAAACGAATGATGCAAATTGATGCGAGATCAAGGATGCATTTGGAGTTGGATCCTGAGAGCATACTTGAATCCATTCATGAAAAAGTTCTCACTTTGCAAAATGATTTCGATCAAATTTGGAATGAAATTCAAAGAGAATTAAAAAAGAAGAAAATCTTTCTCACTAACGAGAAAAAGCTAAACATCCAGCAACAGAAATTCATTCTTAAATATTTCAACGAACAAGTTAGAAGTCACATTGTACCATTGATGATTGAAAGCATCACTAATTTCCCTGCATTGAATGACAAGTATATTTATCTTGCTTGTACACTTTCCAAAAAGGATAAATCAATTGCTGAGAAATTTGCATTGATACCAGTTCCCACAAAAATCATGTCTCGGTTCATTATCCTTCCCACAAAAAACACAGAAAAACAAATAATATTATTGGAGGACATTATCAGGTATTGTTTGCCCAATATTTTTTCTTTTTTCGGATACGACACCTTTTCGGCTCATGCCATTAAAGTAACCAGAGATGCTGAAATCGACATTGATAATGACGTCTCCACTTCTTTCATCCAGAAAATAGAAAAAGGATTAAAGAACAGAAAAAAAGGAAAGCCGGTGAGATTGGTTTACGACAGAGAAATACCTCCTGCTCTACTAAATTACTTGATAGGAAGATTGGGGCTGTCTCATAAAGACAACCTCATTCCTGGTGGTAGGATTCATAATTTTAAAGATTTCATGAATTTTCCAACTGTTGTTTTTAATGAGAATAATTTACGAAAAGAGCCTTTTACTCATCCCCAGTTGAGAAATACAAATAGTGTATCTAAAGTAGTTTTGAGCAAAGACATCATGCTACATTTCCCTTATCATTCTTTCAATTCTGTAATTGATTTGTTAAGAGAGGCCGCTATCGATCCGGATGTTATCAGCATAAAAATCACTTGTTACAGATTGGCCTCGCGTTCTAAAATCATTAATGCGTTAATTAATGCGGTAAGAAACGGCAAAGATGTTACTGTAATGATTGAGCTTAGAGCGAGGTTTGATGAAGAAGCGAACTTGGAATGGAAAACAGCTTTGGAAGAAGCCGGAGTAAAGGTATTATTAGGTGTGCCCAGAATGAAAATCCATGCCAAACTATGCGTAATAAAAAAGAGAATCAACAAGAAAATTATTCACTACGGATTTGTGAGCACCGGTAATTTAAATGAGAACACAGCCCTCGCCTATGGCGATCATTGCTTATTGACTTCCAATAACAATATCATGGCTGATGCCAATAGGATTTTTAACTATTTAGAAAAACCTTTGAGCAAACAACTTATTTTAAAGTCATGTAAAACACTTTTGGTTTCGCCAACTGATATGCGAAAACAGCTCGAATTGCTTATTGACAAAGAAATAAAACATGCCCATCAAAATAAAAAAGCCGCTATCACATTAAAGGTTAATTCACTCAGCGACGAGCTATTAATTGAAAAACTATATGCTGCCGCAAAAGCTGGTGTTGAAATCAAAATGATAATCAGAGGTATTTGTTGCATGTACACTGAAAATAAAAAATTCAAAACACCTGTTCAAGCGATAAGCATTGTTGATGAATATCTAGAGCACGCAAGGGTTATGATCTTTCATAATAGCGGCCATGAGAAAGTTTATATTTCCTCTTGCGATTGGATGGTAAGGAATATTGACCATAGAGTTGAAGCGGCTTGTCCGGTACTTGATAAAAATCTAATTAACGAAATAAAAGATATTCTAAACATTCAGTTGAAAGACAACATCAAAGCAAGAATCCTCAATAATGAGCAAAACAATATTTATGTCAACCCACGAAATACAAAGAAAGTAAGATCCCAAGTTGACATCTATAATTACCTGCATAAAAAGAGAGGTAATTCTGCAATTCCTGACTTTTATATTTGATGACCTTTATCATAGTACCAATTTTATTTTTCATTAGTCACATGTGGTGGATAGATTAATTTAGCGTTCAAGCATATTTTCACCAAATTTGCACTTCAAATTAAGCAATTGAAATTAGCCGCAATAGATATAGGAAGTAACGCAGCAAGGCTTTTAATCACAGAAGTGATTGAAAACGCAGACAATTCAACATCTTTTAATAAGTTGAATTTAATTCGTGTACCCTTGAGATTAGGTTTTGATGTTTTTGAAACAGGCCTCATTTCGGATGAGAAGACACAGATGCTCATACAAACCTTAAAAGCGTTCCGACATTTAATCAATGCCTATCATGTGGATGCCATCAAAGCCTGCGCTACAAGTGCTATGAGAGATGCTAAAAACACTGAAAAAATACTTTCGATTGTAAAAAAAGAAACCGGTCTTGATATAGAAGTAATCTCCGGAGAACTGGAAGCTAATATCGTTTATGAAAATCATATAGCAGAAAACATGGACAAAGACCACAGCTATATGTATATCGACGTTGGCGGCGGCAGTACTGAAATTTCTGTTTTTGGAAATGGGAAACTGAGTTTTAAAAAATCATTTAATATTGGAACAATCCGATTATTAAAGGGCTTAGTTCTAGATAATGAATGGGAATCCATGAAAGAGAATATCAAACAAGCCACAAGGACTCATAAGGACATTATCGCAATTGGCAGCGGCGGAAACATCAACAAGGTATTTTCTATGAGTAAGAAAAAAGATGGCAAACCGCTCAGTATAGATTTACTAAGAGATTATTATAAAGAATTAAGTAACGTCAATTTAAAAGAACGAATCCAACTATACAACTTACGTGAAGACCGCGCAGATGTTATCGTTCCTGCTTTACAGGTTTATGTAAATGCCATGAGATGGGCTAATGCTGAAGAAATCTATGTCCCCAAAATTGGCTTAGCAGATGGTTTGATTCATCATTTGTGGGAGGAGTTGGGGAAGAAGGATTGAAGGTTCAATGGTTTAACGGTTTAAAGGTTTAAGGGTTCAACCAGCGTAGCGAATTAAACCCTTAAACCAGCGAAGCGATTTAAACCCTTAAACCAGGGGAACGTTTTAAACCCTTAAACCAGCGTTTTAAACCCTTAAACCATCCACCATTTTCAAAATAACTCCTTACATTTACACCC
>CALPIT020000067.1 GCA_943323705.2 Streptomyces griseus | reverse complement strand
TTTTCTGAAATGGATCCTGTAAGGGCTTTCAAGGCGTTGTTTGGTGTGAATCAAAAAAAAGGATTCGATTGTCCGGGTTGTGCCTGGCCCGATCCTGATGATGATCGCTCCAGCTTAGGTGAATATTGTGAGAATGGCGTTAAAGCCATTGCAGAAGAAGCCACGACTAAAAAATTAACAAGAAAATTCTTTGCAGAAAATTCAGTAGCTGATTTATCACAACTGGATGATTATACGATTGGAAAGCAAGGCCGTATTGCACAGCCCATGTATCTGCGTAAAGACGCTACACATTACGAACCTATTTCCTGGGATGACGCTTTCAAACTTATTGCAAAAAACATACATGAACTGGATTCACCTGACGAGGCTGTTTTTTATACATCAGGTAGAACCAGTAACGAAGCAGCTTTTTTATATCAGTTGTTTGTAAGAGAATTAGGTACCAATAATTTACCTGATTGTTCCAACATGTGCCACGAAAGCAGTGGTGTAGCTCTTACAGAAACAGTGGGTATTGGAAAAGGATCTGTGACATTGGAAGATTTTTATGAAGCAGAAGTTATAATCATTTTAGGACAAAACCCCGGTACCAATCATCCCAGAATGTTATCGGCTTTACAAAAAGCCAAACAGAATGGATGTAAAATCATTGCGGTAAATCCATTGCCTGAAACGGGTTTGATAGCATTTAACAATCCACAGCAGCTTAAAGGCATGTTGGGTATTAAATCACATTTGACGGATCTGTTTTTACAAATAAAAATAAATGGTGACCTCGCTTTATTAAAAGCAATCGAACAAAGATTGTATCAGGAAGAACAAAAAAATCCAGGTACTGTTTTTGATTTGAATTTCATCAAGGAACATACCCATCGTTACGATGATTTCATCAATAATATCCATCAATATTCTATTGAGACATTATTGCAAACTTGCGGCATTTCAACTCTGCAATTGGAAGAAACTGTTGAGCTTTTAAAAAATAAAAACAAAATCATTGCTTGCTGGGCAATGGGATTGACGCAACATAAAAATGCAGTTGTTACCATTCAAGAAATTGTGAACTTATTATTGCTGAAAGGCAGTATTGGTAAGCCCGGAGCCGGTACTTGTCCGGTGCGCGGACACAGCAATGTGCAAGGCGACAGAACCATGGGCATTTATGAAAAACCTTCTACTGCTTTTCTAGATGCGATAGAAAAAAGTTTTGGATTCGCCCCACCAAGAAAGTATGGGTTGGATGTTGTGGATAGCATCAAAGCAATGCATGAAGGAAAAGCAAAATTATTTTTTGCCATGGGAGGAAATTTCTTATCTGCAACTCCTGATACCAAATACACTGCCGAAGCATTGCAAAAATGTAAGTTGACCGTTCAAGTTTCAACCAAATTAAATCGTAGTCATTTGATTACCGGCGAAGAAGCATTGATATTACCAACTTATGGCAGAAGTGATAATGACATCATCAATGGTGTGGAGCAATTTATCAGTTGTGAAAATTCGATGGGCGTTGTGCAACAAAGTAAAGGCAATCTTAAACCGGTGAGTAATGAGTTGATGAGCGAAGCAGTTATCGTTTGTAATTTGGCTAAACATGTTTTGGGCACTTCATCTAAAGTGAATTGGGATTTGTATGCAACAAATTACGATTACATCAGAGAGGCCATTGAAAAAACAATTCCGGGTTTTCAAAATTATAATCAGCGTGTAAGAATTCCGGGTGGTTTTTATTTGCCTAATGGCTCTAGAGAGGGAAAGTTCAATACCTTTTCTAGCAAAGCAAATTTCACAGTTTCAGATATTGAATTTCAACAACATGAAGTAGATGAGTTGGTAATGATGACGGTAAGAAGTCATGATCAATTTAATACCACTATTTATGGATTGAATGACCGATATAGAGGTGTAAGCAATGAAAGAAGGGTAATTTTTATGAATGCAGCAGATATAGCGGCAAGAGGATTGCATGGCGGAGATATAGTTGATTTGTTTAATTTTCATAACGGTGTGGAAAGGATTGCCAGGAAATTTCTCATCATTGACTTTAATATTCCAAAAGGTTGTGCGGCGACTTATTTCCCCGAAGCCAATGTGCTGGTACCTATTGATAGTGTTGCTGAGAGGAGTAACACACCAACAAGCAAGTATATCGTTTTGAAAGTTCGTAAACATATTCACTAAGTCTTTGGAATATCTTGATAAAAACTGCGAACTAAATGTCATTGGCAATTTATCAGGGGTTATTTTTGCACCATGATTTTTTCATCCACTTTACTGGAAAAAGCCGTTAATGAATTTGCCAAGCTACCAGGCATAGGCAAAAAGACGGCATTGAGACTGGTATTACATTTGATCAAACAAGATGAAAAAGAAGTAAGCCATTTCAGTGAAACCATTGCTGAGATGAGAAATCAGATTAAGTTTTGCAAACGCTGCCATAATATTTCCGACAAAGACACCTGTAATATCTGTGCCAATCCATCACGTAAGCAAGATATCATCTGCGTGGTTGAAAATATAAGAGATGTGATTGCCATTGAAAGCACACAACAGTTTAACGGAACTTTTCATGTGTTAGGTGGAATTATCTCTCCTTTAGATGGTGTCGGTCCTGAGCAATTGAATATAGAACCCTTAATCAACCGAATCACAAAAGAAGAAACTAAAGAAATCATTTTCGCCTTAAATCCTAATATTCAAGGAGATACTACCATTTATTATATCGGTCGTAAACTTAAAGAAACGCCTGTAAAGATTACCACCATTGCCCGCGGTATTGCCTTTGGCGGCGAGCTGGAATATGCTGATGAAATGACTTTAGCGAAAAGTATCAGCAATCGAATTCCTGTAGAACACTACATTTCTTCCATAAATTGATGTTTATAAGTTTTGATGTAACACAGACTTGCATTATCTTTGCGCCCGTTGCAGGTGAGGATTTGTTTATTGTTCAACCCCTGCAATTTGGTAACTAATTGAACTAATAAACTTCTACACTTCTCATTCTGAGGTTTATCAGCATATCAATTTTACCAAAAAAATTTGTTTCAAAGGTTCAATATGTTCAATAAGTTCAAAATGTTATTTACTTCGATAACCTTTTTTGAACCTTTTGAACCTCCCAAACCTTTTGAACTAAAAGAATCTATTAAACTTTTATAATGGTAAAAATTAGAGAAATTCTCAAACAACGCATCCTCATCATTGATGGCGCCATGGGCACTATGATTCAGCGTTACAAATTGGAGGAAGCTGATTACAGAGGCGATCGTTTCAAATCATGGCATAAAGATGTAAAAGGCAATAATGATTTATTGAGCATTACCCAGCCGGATATTATCATTGCTATTCACAAACAATATTTGGATGCAGGTGCTGATATCATTGAAACCAACACCTTCAGCAGTACGGTTATCGCGCAGGCAGATTATGATATGCAAGAAATAGCTTACGAAATGAATGTAGCTTCTGCCAAATGTGCACGCACTGCCGCTGACGAATACACGAAGCAAAATCCTGACAAACCAAGATTTGTTGCCGGTGCAATAGGTCCTTTGAATAAAACTTTGTCGCTTTCACCAGATGTAAACAATCCGGGTTACAGAGCCGTAACATTTGATGAAGTAGTGGCTGCTTATGAAGAACAAGTTAGAGGTTTAGTTGAAGGCGGTGTTGATTTGTTATTGGTGGAAACTATTTTCGACACGCTGAATGCCAAGGCAGCGATTTTTGCTATCAAAAATTTCTTCAGCATCAATAATCTTCCTGAATTGCCGATTATGATTAGCGGTACCATTACAGATGCAAGCGGCAGAACATTGAGCGGACAAACGCTCGAAGCTTTTTATGTGTCTTTAATTCATGCGAATCCATTGAGTATTGGTTTGAATTGTGCATTAGGTGCCAGTGAAATGAGACCACATATTGAAGAGTTATCGTCTATTGCTAAGTGTTATACTTCTGCGTATCCGAATGCGGGATTGCCGAATGCATTTGGTGAATATGATGAACAACCACACGAAACCGCACATATCGTTGAAGAGTGGGCGAAAGAAGGATTTTTAAATATAGTAGGAGGGTGCTGTGGCACTACACCTGATCATATAAAGCATATTGCGGATGAAGTGAGTAAGTATAAGCCGAGGGAGCTGCCGATTTTAATTTCTTAGTTTAAAAGGTTCAATAAGTTCAACAGGTTCAATCAACCTTTTAAACTCTTTGAACCTCTTGAACCTTCCAAACATTATTAATTATGACACAACACATACAACCTTATCTCCGACTCAGCGGCCTCGAACCACTCATTGTTCGTCCGGAAACAAATTTTTTAAATGTAGGTGAACGAACCAATGTGACGGGCAGTAAGAAATTTGCACGATTAATCAGAGAAGGACTTTACGAAGAAGCATTATCGGTAGCGCGTCAGCAAGTGGAAAGTGGTGCACAGGTGATTGATATAAATATGGATGATGCCTTATTGGATGGCGTTGCAGCGATGACTACGTTTTTAAATCTGGTACAATCAGAGCCAGATATTGCGCGCATTCCCATCATGATTGATAGCAGCAAGTTTGAAATCATTGAAGCCGGATTGAAATGTGTACAAGGAAAATGTATCGTGAATTCCATCTCCATGAAAGAAGGGGAACAAAAATTTATTGAACAGGCAATCATTTGTAAAAACTTTGGTGCTGCGGTGATTGTAATGGCTTTCGATGAAGTAGGACAGGCGGATACTAAAATTAGAAAAGTTGAAATATGCCATAGAGCGTATAAAATTTTGACAGAACAAGTTGGTTTTGCACCTGAAGATATCATTTTCGATCCCAACATATTTGCTATAGCTACAGGTATTGAAGAACACAACAATTATGCAGTCGATTTTATAGAAGCAACCAGAGAAATAAAAAACCTGATGCCTTTGACTAAAGTAAGTGGCGGTGTGAGTAATGTTTCTTTTTCATTTAGAGGTAATGATCATGTGAGAGAAGCCATCCATAGCGTGTTTCTGTTTCATGCCATCAAAGCCGGTATGGATATGGGAATTGTAAATGCAGGACAATTGGTTATTTATGATGAAATTGAACCTACTTTAAAGCAGCTATGCGAAGACGTTATCCTCAATAAAAACAATGATGATAATGGCGCTACAGAAAGATTAATCGCCTTTGCTGAAACAGTAAAAGCTAAAGGCAAAGAAACCGTTAAAGATGAAACCTGGAGAAATGAATCTGTAGAAAAAAGAATGGAACATGCATTGGTGCATGGCATTACAGAATACATCGATACAGACACAGAAGAAGCAAGACTGAAATATCCAAAACCATTGGATGTCATTGAAGGTCCTTTAATGGCAGGTATGAATATTGTTGGGGACTTGTTCGGTGCGGGAAAAATGTTCTTACCTCAGGTAGTTAAGAGCGCGCGTGTGATGAAAAAAGCCGTAGCTGTTCTTACTCCTTATATCGAACAGGAAAAAGCAGATAGGAAATTAAACAATGCCAATGCTGCTGAAGAAAAAGGACCTGCTAAAATATTATTAGCCACTGTAAAAGGCGATGTACACGACATTGGTAAAAACATTGTAGGTGTTGTACTCGGTTGCAATGGGTATGAAATTATTGATTTGGGCGTGATGGTTTCTGCTGATAAAATTTTAACCGAAGCCAGAAAACATAATGTTGATATTATTGGATTGAGTGGTTTGATAACCCCTTCATTAGATGAGATGGTGCATATCGCCAAAGAAATGAAGCGACTAAAAATGAACATTCCATTGTTAATTGGCGGTGCCACAACTAGCAGAATGCATACTGCCGTTAAAATTGCTCCTGAATATAATGATGGTGTGGTGCATGTACTTGATGCTTCTCGTAGTGTAACCGTTGCTGGTAGTTTATTGAGTAAAGATCAAAAAAATAATTTCCTCACAGACATCACTAAAGAATACGCACAATTACAAGTTGATTTCGGAAATAAAAAATCTAGCAAACAATTATTGCCATTTGCTGCAGCACAGAAAAAAACGGCTCATATCAATTGGAATGATTTTACTCCAATACAGCCCAATTTCACTGAAACCAAACATTTTGATAACTATTCAATAGCTGAAATTGCCACATATATTGATTGGCAACCTTTCTTCATCGCTTGGGAAATGCATGGAAAATTCCCTGCTATATTATCAGACAGTGTGATTGGAACAGAAGCCACCAAATTATATGAAGATGCTCAGCAGTTGCTGAAAAAAATCATTGAAGAAAAATGGCTTACGGCAAAAGGTGTGGTAGGATTCTGGGAAGTCAATAAAGTAGCACCGGATAGCGTTGTTGTAAAAGATAAAAACATTCAACTTGAATTTTTAAGACAACAAATTAAAAAAGCAGAAGGACAACCCAATTTATCATTGGCTGATTTTATTCATCCCAATCAAAATGATTACATGGGTGCATTTTCTGTAACCATTCAAGGCATTGAAAAACATATCAAATCTTTTGAAGAAAAGCTTGATGATTACAATAAAATTATTTTGCAGGCATTGGCAGACAGGTTAGCAGAAGCTTTTGCAGAAGTACTGCATCACAGAACCAGAAAGGAATTCTGGGGTTATGCTAAAGAGGAACAACTTTCTAATGAACAATTAATTAGTGAAGATTATTTGGGTATACGTCCAGCACCAGGGTATCCCGCTTGTCCTGATCATACCGAAAAATACAAATTGTTTGAATTGCTCGGTGGTGAAGCCGCAACTGGAATTCATTTGACTGAATCGTTGGCCATGTATCCCGCATCTTCTGTTTGTGGCTGGTATTTTGCTCATCCCGAAAGTAAATATTTCGGAGTGGGTAAAATTGAAAAAGACCAGCTTGAAGATTATGCACAACGAAAAGGCATGAGCATTGAAGAAGCGACAAGATGGTTAAGACCCATTTTGGAATAAAATAAAAAAACTCGCTAATCATCATTAGCGAGTTTTTTTATTGAGTAGATTCTTCAAAATTGAAAGCATCAATTGATCATGCCTTCGAGTTTTTTATCATTCATGATGGTGATATGACCATCTTTAATATCAATTAATTTTTCGTTTTTGAAATCACTTAATGTTCTGATGAGTGATTCTGTTGCTGTGCCTGCAATATTGGCGAGGTTTTCTCGGCTGATATCGATTCTAAAATTTTCAGGATTGCCGGTTACATGATATTTATTCTTTAATGCCATCAGCGCATCAGCTACTTTTTTTCTTAAAGAGTTGTATGCAAGATTTAATAAATGATGTTCTTTATCTGCAATATTTTTAGCAAGCAAATTGATAAACTTCTGTGCTACTTCTTTGCTATTGCTTAATAATTCTTCAAATTCTTTTTTGGGTATGATGGCGATTTCACATTCATCAATGGCTTCTGCAGTTTCTCTGTACACACTTCCTTGAAGTAAGGCGATATGTCCTAAAAAATCACCAGCAGAATACAAATCAGTTACCAGTTCTTTTCCATCATCATTTGATTTAAACGTTTTTATTTTTCCGCTGAGCACATAATACAATTGTGTAGGATGATTGCCTTCTTTGTAAATCACTTGTTTTTTCTTGTAATTATTGGTGCTTCTGTTTTCAACCATTGCTTTTATAACATCACCACCTGAACTTTCCAGGATAAGCTGGTGAACACCATCCATATCTTTTGAGAATTCTTTCTTCAGCAATTCTACTTTTTTAAGTCGGCTATCAACTGCATTTAATAATTCAGTTGCATCAAAAGGTTTGGAGATATAATCATCGGCACCCAATTCCATACCTTTTCTCAAATCACCTCTTTCTGTTTTTGCAGTTAGAAAAATGAATGGCGTGTTTTTGATTTCTTCTTGTTTTTGAATGGCATGTAGTACACCATAACCATCCAGAACCGGCATCATGATGTCACAAATAATTAAATCAGGTTTTACATCAACCGCTTTTTCAACGCCCAATTTACCATTCGGAGCGGTAAAAACATTGTACATGGCCAGCTCAAGAATTTCTGCTGTATTTTCTCTGATTTCGTCGTTGTCTTCAATCAATAAAATTGTTTTCATGTTTCTGATTTTAAATTGTTAAGAAATAACACATGAGTAAGCTGTACATTAATCTCAATTAATCATAGTCTTCATGTGCAATTAATATAGAGGGTTTGAAAATTATGGTAAAAGTGGTTCCTTCATTGAGAACTGATTCGTAGGTCATTTTTCCTTGCATACATTCCACATATTTTGAAACAATATGTAATCCCAATCCGGTGCCTTGAACATTTACTGCATTCGCACCTCTGAAAAATCTTTCCATTAAATGTTCCTGATCTTCTTTTGAAATACCAATGCCACTGTCTTTAACTTTAATTACGAACTCATCTTTATTACATGAGCTAGTAATATGAATGGGTTTATTTTCAGCAGAAAATTTAATCGCATTGGAAACTAAATTGATGACGATATTTTTTAATAAAGAACCGTCTAAATTTATTTCTTCCTTTCCTTCATGAGAATAATTAATTTCCTGTCCAACTTTGAGCATGGTTTTCAAATCGGCTACGGTCGATTCTATTAGTTTATTTACATTGAAATTGGAGATGTTTAATACCAGTTTTCCTTCTTCAATTTTTCCGACACTTAAAAATTCATTAAGAATATTAGTGAGGTTGTTTACAGCAGAAATGATTCTGCCAATGTGCTTTTCCCTTTTAGGCTGTTCCGATAATTCTGAATATTTTTCAACCAGATAAGCAGATGACAGTATGGTACTTAATGGCGTTCTGAATTCATGAGAAGCCATGGATACAAATCGGCTTTTCATTTCACCCAATTTTTTTTCTTTGTTGAGTGCTTCAAGCAAATTGACTACTGCTTTTTTTCGATCTGTAATATCTATGGCAACTCCCATAAATCCTACAAGTTTATTTTGTTTATTTCGTATAGCAGTTATCGTAAGTGAAACGGGAATTTCTTCTTTATCCTTATTTACAAAAAAACATTCCAAATTATTAATCTCGTTTTTTAATGCTTTTTGTTTGATTACATCAAAATCATTGACAGCAACAATTTCATGTTGGTTAAACAATTCCTGCCTGCAAGTATCAATTTCAACCGAACGGTGAAACAAAGTTGGTGTGTGTTTTTTCACCACTTCCGAGGCCTCGTAACCAGTAAGTCTGATGGCTTCGGGATTAAAAAACTGAATCAAGCCATTTTCATTCATAGCATAAAGCATTACCCGCGCGTTGTCTAAAATGGCTTTTTGATTGGCAAGTGTAATGGCGTGTTTTTCATTCAGTAATTCTAAAACACTCAGGGTGCGGGTTAATTCTTTTGTTCTGTTTTGTACATTTAATTCAAGATCGTTATAAAGTTGAGAAATTTCATTTTTATCATTTAAACGATGTGTATTGTCAGTAATAAATGCAAATGCATATTTTTCGCCATTAGTTTCATAATTGCTTAAACTTACTTCTACCGAAAATTCTGTTCCGTCTTTTTTCTTTCCAAACAATTCCATTCCAATTCCCATAGCTCGGGTTTTTGGATTTTTATTATAAGCTTCACGATGCTGTTGGTGATTATGATGAAACCTCGCTGGAATCAAATCTTCAATTTTTCTTCCTAATAACTCATCTTCCTCATACCCAAACAAGGTTAATAAAAAAGGATTCGCATTAGTAATATCACCACTTTGATTAACTACAATAATCCCAATTGATGCGTGCTTAAAAAACGCTTCGTATTGATTAGAAATATGAAAGTCTTGGTAAACTTGTTGATTCATAATTACTTTATTGCTACTATTTCATCTACAATATTAGCGTTAAAGTAACTTGTTTAATCCATTAAGTGCTTTAATCTGAGGGATGACACATATCAGAGTTTTCCGTGCTGAGAATTAGTATAGATGTGTAATTAAAGGAGGGCTTTGGCTTCTGAAGCCCAATGAATGATTATTATACACTAAAAGTTGGAATAAAATCATATTCAACATTATAAATAAATATTCCATTTTTTATATTGCTGATTATTTCTAGGTATATAGGCTAAATACAAAACGCCCACCATTTTTTATGGTGAGCGTTCTAAAAAATATATAATCCATTAATTTATTTATCCTTTCCTAATTTAATGGTGATACCACCGCCTAATCCAAATTGGTAGATAGAAGAGTTTGTAGTAACTGCAGCGCCAGAACCTCCGGTGCCAATATACAAACCTCCACCAACTGACTGCACAGCTGATAATACCTGAGCCTGAACTTTGATACCCACTTGTTTAGTTGCCCAAAGATTCAAGCCTGTTTTAAAACCCCAACCAAATTTGGTAATGGTTCCTGAATTGCCATTATCGGGATTTTTGAAACTGAATACGACTAATCCACCTTGTGCACCAACATATGGTTCAATCATTTTATTTTTCAAGTCAAAATAACGATTGCCACCTAACATAATGTAGTTAGTTCCTAATTTGAAATTTGTATATTGATCACCATCTTTATAATAATACATTTCGGCACTTGAATTTAGTCTTTGGTATGAAAGTTCTATACCATAATCATCATCAGCCATAAATTCCATACCTCCACCAAATTGAAAGCCATCCATTATGGTTCCTCTGTAATAATCATTGAAATCATAACGAGAATCAATTCTATCCTTAAAAGAATAGGCACCATAAGCATTGATTCTTAATCCCTGAGAAAATGAGCTAATGGTAATCATGCTCATAAGTAAAAAAAGTAGTCCTTTTTTCATATAGTTTGTTTTTAATGAGGATG
>CALPIT020000066.1 GCA_943323705.2 Streptomyces griseus | reverse complement strand
TTGTATAACGGAGATCCGTTTGAATATACCACTAAAGTGTGTACAGTTTTTATTGATGGAGCCGAGGTATATAATTCCTGTAAATAATTACATTGAAATACTACCGTACATAATTAAATACCATTAGCACTATAATTATAAAAATCCCTATTAAAGATCCTGCAAATAAATACTCAGCAATAGTTTCCAGTTTCTCTTCCGTTTGTTCAGTGGTTGCTCTAATTGAAAAAAAAGAAAACAAAGATGAACAGATGAGCAATAATGCGATTACAGAAGTTGATTCGTCAATAATACTACTTTCGGCATAATTACCTATATGAAAAGACGTGATTACAAAAAGACAAAACCCAAGCAGATTCGCGGAAGTATTTAAAATATTCGCAGATGTTTGTTTAGTCATTGTTTGTTTTGTTTATCTGATTTGATTTATTTTGATTCGCAACAAACAGTGAAGAAATATATGCCGTAAAAGTGCCGAACAATCCAACTCCGGCAGTCATCAAAACCGCAGCTAAAATTCTGCCTTCAGAAGTTACTGGATATCTATCACCATAACCAACTGTTGTTATGGTAACATAAGCCCACCAAAGTGCATCACCTGCAGTTTTTATATTACTATGTGGGTCGTGTTCTACTTGTAATATCGCAATAGAAGAAAAGATGAGAAGCAAAATAGCAATTATTAAAACTGAGGTAAGTGTCCCTTCAATTTTATTAGCAAAAATATGACTTACCAAATGTTTTGTTGTTTTAAAAGCTCTTATTACCCTAATCAATCTTATAAACCGAAAAATCCTTCCTACTCTTAAAAAACCAACCAATGGGATACAAGACAATAAATCAATCCATCCCCATTCCATAAACTTTGCCTTGTTTTTTGCATGGTAAAAGTTGTAACAAAATTCAAAAAAGAAGAAAGCACAAATGGTGTGATCGATGTAGATGAGCAGCTCTTCTGTTTCATATTGTAATTTAAATACAGTATCAATAACCAAAGCGCCTAATACATAAATGGTAAGTATAAAAACCACAATATTTAATGTGCTTAATTTTTGATCAGTTCTATTATTTGGTGACATTATTTTTGTTTTGATAATTTTTAAAGAGTGATTTTTGTCCACTCTTTTTCATCGGTTTAAAATCAAATGGTATTATTTGTCAAACATAATTAAATAATAGTGAAAAAAGGAGCTTTTAGACATCCGTCTTGAGACCGGTGCTATTCGGTGTGATGAAACTTTTAAGTATAAAGCAGCAGACTAAGTCTTTGAGCTCTTTTAGACACCTGTCAGGAGACCGGCGACATTTGGCCATTCGGAGATTGGCTCTATTTCTTCATCACTAGCTTGGTGGCTAAATACGCCATTGGTATATAGGCAATGATCAAATCTGTGAGTCCAAACCAAATTGGCGTTGGTAATGAAAATACATCCGTAACACCGCCGATTAGAAATATAGCTCCTACAATCAAAGCATTTCTTGTATTATTAAATTTTGAGAATTTGGCAGCAATGAGAGCGCCGTTAAAAGTTCCTAAAGCATGAGCGAGAAATGGAAACAAAAAATGTTTGGGTTGAAATAAATGCATGCTTTCTTTTAATCCTTTCATTGTTGTAACATCTGCACCATTAGGCGGTGGAATTATGTTCGGACCCAAAAGAACAATACTCATGTTGATTATACTTCCAATAAATATAGAAGCTAAAATTATAAGGGTGTTGTTAATTAATGGATTTTTCATTTATAAAGTGAAGTTGAAATTATATTGATTTTATTCTGAAGCGTTTTGTACTAAATTTTTCCACGTTGATTCACTTAATGCCGGTTCCGATTTGGTTAATTTATCCTTGCTATATGCTAAAATATATTCTGCTCTTTTTTTAGAATCAGGATGGGTGCTTAACCAAGTTTCATACGCAGATTGTTCTTCTTTATTTTCTGATAGTTTGTATAAAAACTCAGCCAATGATTCGGGATTGATTTTAGCATTGATTAAATATTCAACTGCGCTGATATCTGCCTCCTTTTCTAATTTTCTATCAAACGCAGATGAAGAAAGTATTTTAGAAACTTGTTTAATTGCTTCGCCACCACCATTTCCAGATGTCATTGATACCAGAACAGAAAGGCCTACTTCTTTAATTAATTTTTTCATCACATGTCCAAGTTCGATGTGTGAAATTTCATGAGCCATCACACCGGCCAATTCATCAGCATTATCTGAAGCTTTTATCAATCCGCTGTAAACAACCAAATGTCCGCCAGGCATGGCAAAAGCATTGATGTCGTCTTTAATAATCAGGTGAACTTTGATGGTTTCGCGATTGATATTGTTTTTGGTACAAATCTTATCAACGATGCTGTCGAGGGCATTCACCGCTTTTTCATCTTTGTTTTCTTTCTCTGTTTTTTTATATAAATCCCAAACTGCTTTACCGATTTTTTTTTCAGTATCATCGGTTAGTTTTTCAACTTTAAATGCAGTCATCCAGTTGATGTTGCTAAGCAAAAACCATAGCCCGAAAAACAAGGCCACCAATACAAAAAATTGAAAAATAATTTTTTTCATATCAGGCTTTACAAATTAAGTTGGTGAGATTTCCATAAAAAAACCATTTTACATGAATGCCTTTTCTAGTTTGAATGGCAGTGTAAATGGTAGCAATAAATTCACTGATATTGAAGAGCAAAACGGTAATGATATAGCCGATGTATTTGCTGCTAAGCGTTTCCGGACCAAACATGATAGAGATGGTCCACCAGAATCCGAAGCTGTTCATGAAGAGCAATGAAAACTGAGATAGCAAGGCTTGTGTACAATGCCATCTTACAAAATATGTGGCTTTACGATTGCCGACAAAAAAGATTACAGAAGCAATTAAATTGATAATTGGCAAAGGCATGCCTGCAATAACGGCAATAAGTGACATTAGATAACTGTTTGAAGCTTTTTCGGCTTCATGTTCACTTGGCTGGTAATCAAATGTATTTTCCATAATCAAATGCCTTTGTAAATGTTCCAAGCCCAATTCATCAATACCAAAATAATGGCAGGTATAGCCACAATTTTTCGTGAAAGAAATTGTTCTGATTTTTTATAAAATGAAAGCAGTGATTGTGAATTGTTGAGCCAATCAAAAATTACCCATACCGGAGCTGCCATCATAATCACAAATAAAAGATAACCTAAGGGATTTAGAAAAAATCCTTCTAAAAAATTACCATTTATAATTGATAACAAAGATCTTGTAGAGCCACAGGATGGGCAGGGTATATTGGTGAAATGCTTAAGCAAACAAATGCTTGTTTCTTTGGAGTGATGAACTGGTGGATATAACCAATTCATCGCCAACCAAACATAACCTGCCATACAAGCTATAAATATTATTAAGTATAGTCTGTTCCTGTTGAGAGTCATTAATAAAGGAATTGCTGTAATTTCTGCATGTTTTTTTCTCTAGTTGCACCTTGAATCATAAACCAATCAACGATAGTCCAGATACCCAAACCGCCACAGGTTAATAATTTACCAATACCAATTCCAGTATCGCCGATCATGAAACGATCTATTCCTAAAGAACCTGCTAGGATAGAAACAATTAAACTTGTTGTTGGGTCTTTGAATTGAATGGTAGAAATAGCCACCCATTTAGACTCATCCATAGCAATCAATCTATCTCTGATTGCATGCACATGATGGCTTTCGAAGAATTTTGCATTGGTCATGATAAACATGTCAACTTTTTGAGCATCCATTTTTTTAAATTATTTTTTGATACATCCTACTCGTGTGGCTTTTCGGTTGCGCCTATTTTTTAAAGTGGTTTATTAATCCACTAATTTAATTTGTCAAACATAATAAAATATTAGTGAATTATTGGGTTTGATTTAATTAGTGATTAATGTATATTTTGTTTGAATTTTTAAGACAAAGTCTTTAGGCTCTATAAGACACCGGTCTAGAGACCGGCGCCATTTGCTATTTTATAATAATAAATAACACAATAAAATTATACCTGTAAAAACAACAACATATAAAACATCAGTCTTTAGCTCTGTTAACTTTTTTCTCTTAAAAAATAGTTGAAAGAAAATGTATCCAATTAGAAGTAATGGAATCAGAAATACACGAAGAAAAATATAGAACATAATTATTTCTTTACCAGTTTATGCCAATTATGCATTTCTCCTTCAAATTCAAAAGTTTCAACCAAATCGAATCCTAATTTTTTCACCACATTGTTAGAAGCTACATTATCGCAATGTATGGCTCCAATAATTTCATTTAGTTTCAACACATTGAAACCATATTCAATAGAAGCTTTTGCGGTTTCTGTGGCGATGCCTTTGCCCCAATGTTTGCGAATTAAGCGATAACCTAAATCATAATAATTGCTTTGGTTGTTGACGGTGTCTTTCACCAATTTTAATCCAGACCAGCCAATAAACTCATGGGTATGTTTATCTACTATAGCCCATCTGCCAATACCATTTTCAATATATTGTTGGTGAACATATTTTATGACTTCGAGTAATTTTTGTTTGTCAGTTACCGGGCTATTGCCGAGATAACGATGTACTTCTGGATCGGAATCGAGTTCGTAAAAGCCATCAACGTCTTCTTCGATGAGTTCTCTGAGGTAAAATCTTTGTGTTTCTATGATGATTTTCATTTTGTATTTGTTTTTTTTATTTGTGAAAATTAAGACTAAGTCTTTGGGCTCTTTTGGGCACCGGTAGGGAGACCGTCGCCAGTCGATTTTAAAATCATTTCGACGTCATTCTCCAAACTCCATCCCACCCTTGCCCAATGTCATGCTTTTCCATTATAGCAATTCTTTTCATGAAAGTATGAGAAGGCTTATCGTCGTATTTATCAACTAGCTCTTTAAAAATGGCTTCTGCGGCCAACCAATCCTGTTTTCTATAGGCTTCTAGTGCTTCACTATATCTGTTTCTTTTGGCATTTTCTTCTGTAGTAATTTCTCCCTCATTAGCGAGTAGTTCATATACTTTTACAGGCTCTGTTTTTCCTTTGAAAACAATCTTATCCAACTCGCGAACTTCAATTTGTGTTTCTGCCATTCTTAAAGTAATATCTGAAATCATCACCACAGTACCATATTGACTATTTGCTGTTTCAAGTCGGGATGCCAAATTGACTACATCTCCCATTACCGTGTAACTTCTTGCCGTGTCGCTGCCAATATTTCCTACTACTACTTCGCCGGTAGCAATACCAATGCGTATATTGATTTCTGGTAGGTCTTTTCTTAACCCTAATAATTCCGGCAGTTCTTTTCTGAATTGTATCAACGCTTCTTTTTGTCTTAATGCTGCTCTGCAAGCGGCGGCAGCTTGTTCTTCTTCTTTTACAAATGGAGGTCCCCAATAGGCCATAATAGCATCGCCAATGAATTTATCTATAATACCATGCTCGGCTTGAATGCATTCTGTCATGATGGTAAAATATCTGTTGGTTAATTTTACCAAACCTGTTGGCGAAAGCTGTTCACCGATTTTAGTAAAGCCTGCCAGGTCGGTAAACATAATAGTCATGGTTTGACGCTGACCTGCTAATATTTCAGCACGACCGGGTAAGATTATTTTTTCTACAATTCGCGGATCAATATAGGTGCTGATCATATTTTGCAGTTCTTCTTTCCTACGCAGTTCTTCAATCATTTTATTCAAGCTCTCTCCAAGCTGACCAATTTCATCTTCTGGAAGATTTTCAATATTAACAGACAAATCACCACCTTGTACGTCTCTGGTTGATTGCAACAAACGTAAAATCGGATTGGCCAGTTTTTTTGACAATACCCAAGCGCCCCAAAGACCGAGGACAAGTGCCAATAAAGTAATTGTAAGACTGCTCCATAAAATTTTTATCTCACTTTTTTTGGCACGTGTGACAGCGTCTTCTGCAATCGTTAATGCGAGGCTCTGAAGTTTTGATCTTTCTTCTTGAAGTTTTGCTTGGAGATTTATATTAATCTCCATCAAATCTTTGTTTTCATTACCTGTTTTCAGTTTTCGTGATTCTAAAATGCGTTTAACCATGTCCGTTTGTTGTTCAAAAGTGGACTCAATTTCTGTTACCAATTCTCTGGCTTGCACAAAATTGTTTTGGTCTATTTTATTATCAGGTAAGGTGTCTAAATCAGATCGCAGTAATTGTATTTTATTTTCAACTGCAATTGAAAATTTCTTAAAATTGGTTTCCGCTTCTATTATAACAGAGGAATCAGGAATAGGTGCAGCATATTCACGATACAAGCGTTCAAAAGCAATACGACGACGTAAGCCGGCTTCGTTTAAATCAGCAGCGTGTCCGGCAATAGGCATATCCGTATGAGAAATACCTTGTACCTCTTCACCCAATTTGATAACTTCAATGCTATTTACAACGGAGACAACAATCATCAATATCAGAATAAAAACAGCAAGACTGAATATTTTCAAAGCAATAGAATGCCTCATTATTATTTAATTTTAATGCATAGCTTAATTCAATTCCGATTGATTTCGAAACCGATTCAATTTCGTTGAAGTAAGCTACTATGTTTATTTAATTAAGAAAAACTAGTCTCGATTTGATTTTTTTTCGGAAAGATAAAAACTATTGGTAATGCCCTTACCTTTTAAATCTACAGTTCCCATTTCTACAAAGTTATAGTCATCTGCCAATCTGATTTTTACAGATTCTGTTATGTGAATTTTATTGGCACTACCCGAAGACTCCATTCTGCTGGCGATATTAACCACATCTCCCCAAAGGTCATAACTGTATTTTTGTTTACCAACTATTCCGGCCACAACTGTTCCGGTGTGTATACCAATTCTAATTTTAAGATCATAATTAGATTCAACTGCGTAATCCTCTACACACTTAATAGCAGCAATGGCAAAGTCGGCAACTTGTTGGCAATGGGTTACGCTTCTGTCTGGAACTCCTCCAACTATCATATAACAATCGCCAATAGTTTTAATTTTTTCCAGTTTGAATTGTATGGCAAGCTCATCAAACTTTCCAAATACATCATTTAGCATACCCACCAATTGACGTGGTGATAGTTTCGCAGACAATTGAGTAAATCCAACAATGTCTGCAAACAAAACTGTAACCTCAGGGAATGTTTCAGCAATTTGAGATTCGCCTTTTTTTAGCCTGTCAGCAATTAAAACTGGAAGAATATTCGTGAGTAATTTTTCACTGTGATCTCGCTCTTCTGCTAATTCATTTGCATAAACAGTTGCATCTTCTGTTTTTTTATTCGCATCATTAATTACACCTTCTAATTTATCAGTCATTTTATCAATAGCTCCTGATAATAAATTCAATTCATCTTTATGAGTATCATTAATTCTTTTCTGTAAGTTCCCTTGTGTAATTGCTTGAACAGTCTCGATAATTATTGCACCTCTTTTCAATACTTTTTTATAAATGATAAAAGCAAAAAAGATAAAAGAAAGTAAGGTTAAGAAAGAAGTTGTAATTAAAAAAACAAGCAGTTGATTTACCTTTTTAAGTATTTCGTCTTCCTCTTTTTGAGTTCTCTCATTTAGTAAACTTAGAAATTCTCCAATTGGCTTCATAATCGTAGCCTTGTATTGATGGTATTCGGTGCCGTGAAGCATATTAATTGCCTTCAAATGAACAGCTGCTGTATCTGCGGGGGAAATGATTTTCTTTTTGATATCATTTATCATTCCCATGGCTTCATTTTCTAAACGAACGAGATCATTTGAATAATTCTGTGCATCTTTCAATAAACCGAATTCTTTAATGGTAACCCCAGCGTCTTGCATTTGTTGTTCGAGAGGAATACAACTGCCGATGCGAGATGGTGGTTGATTTAAGCTATCGGTAACCAAATGCCAGTAAACACCATTATAATTTTCAGGCCTGATTATTTTACCATTTCTAATATCCAATACATCATTGAAATAAGTTAAATATTTCTCGTCTTTTGTTACAACATAAGTTCTGGCAAAACGAGTTAATAATTCAGAAGACCTAAGCAGTTCTTCGGCAAGTTTATATGAATTATATCTGGCTTCTTTAACTTCATATGCATGTTGTTCTGTTTTGTCTAATAACACTGCAGAAACCATTATAAAAACAGAAAGTGGAATGATAAAACACAAGAACACAATTAGAAGCTTTTTGATACTCATAGAAATAAATTAAGATAATGAGTGTCAAATTTAACGAATAGAGTTGGTAAATGAAAGGAAACGAATTTGTAAAACGATTATGGAACTTCTTTCTCAAGAGCAGCCATATATAATGCAAACCAATCTTGTAATTCCATTTCAAATGATAATGATTGGATTGAGTTTTTTATTCTTTCGGGATTGGTGGTTCCTATTACAGGTAAGATTCCTGCAGGGTGTTTCAAGATCCAAGACAATAAAATGGCTTCTTCGCTAACGCCATATTTAGCTGTCAATTCAGTGATTATTTGTTTGATGTTGTATGTGTTTTCGTTTTCTGCTTTGAAATACGAACCCAGCGGAGCCCAACACATTGGGGTGATCTGTTGAGATTGCATGTGATCCAAACTTCCATTCGACATGGCTTCAAAATGTGTCAGCGAAAATTCTATTTGATTGAAATTGATTTTTGTTTTTTGATGAATTATATCTGATTGAAAAGGTGTAAAATTAGAGACACCAAAATCAAGAATCTTTCCATCAGCTTTTAATAGGTCTATTGCGGCGGCAATTTCCTCAGCCTGCATCAAAGGACTTGGTCGATGGAGTAACAACAAATCGAGATAATCGGTCTGTAAATTTTTTAAAGATTGTTCAACAGACCAAATGATATAATCTTTCGAATAGTCGTAATGTTTAATTGAATTGTTTCTTGAAGTGCCTTTCATCTGAATGCCGCATTTGGAAATCAGTTGAATGGATGTTCTGTCTATTCGACTTTCTTTTAATCCATTTCCAAAATCAGATTCGTTGGTATAATCGCCATAAATATCCGCATGATCAAATGAAGTGATGTTGTTACTGATACAACTATGAATCATTTTGGCCATGTCGAAGGTGTTGTAGTGTTTGCCCCAAACACCCCAGTTCATGGTACCTGCAATAATTCTTGAAAATTTTACAACGCTCATTTTTAATAAATTAGTCTTTATTCTTCAATTGCTTTTCCAAATAAAAAGCACCGAATGGAATTATTGAATAACCGACAGCGATAAAAAACCAGCTCCATTTTTTATTCAATGAATTCATGACTTCCCAGGCAAAAATGATGTAGGCGACAAACAGAATTCCATGTGCCATTCCTGTAAATTTTACAGCTTCAGGCATATTGGCAAAATATTTCAGTGGCATCGCAATGCACAATAATATTAAAAACGAAACCCCTTCTGCAATCGCAATGATGCGAAATAATTTTGTTGTATTCATAAATTTAAATTGGAGATGTAATGTATTGCATGAAATTAGAAAATACAAAATTTTACTATAGCCCAAGGTTTAAACCCTGGGCTATAGTAAAATTATTCAATAGTTAACAACTTTCTGTCCAACGCAATTGACTTTACTTTTCCAGGGTCGCCTTTTATGTAATAGAATTTGGCGAGTTCGGTACCAATAGCTTCTTCAAATACACGTTTTATTCTCGACATTTTCTGACTAGCCGAATCGCTTAATGCATTTACCATGTCGTCGATTCTTTCTTTCATTTCATGCAAGTCGCCTGTTGTGGAGATGCGAGTATAAATTTCATAAAGCTCTTCACGATGATCGCTCAAACTACTATGATAAATGCCTTCGGGGTACTTTAAAAATAAAATATAAATCGCTTTTTCGAGCGGCCTCAGTTTGATTTCAATGTTTCCAAAATCAGTTAAGAAAAACTTTTTACCTGATGTAATCAACAATCTTCCCGGAGGTTTTGATTGTCCGAAATTCTGAGCGAACAACATTTTCTCTCTTAAAGAGTTCATGATACTTAGTGCGTGGTGAATTTCAGGCATCGTAATCTTGTCTTGCAACAATTCCATACATTTTCTGCAAATATCAGCGGTACGAAGTTTGAGAATGATTTCTTTTTTATGAATACACAAATCATTGACACAACCAATAGGTGATTGATGAACGGCGGTTCTTAAATCAATGAATCCGTTAAACATATGCTTTTGCAATACCAATGCCATCACTTCATAAGCAATAGGAAATGCAGCCGAACAATCGATATAATATTGCCAGTCGGCCGTATGGATGAATCCATTAAATGGGTTGGATTCATCCAGACAGGCAAACCAGTTTTTATCGTTAGCAATTTTGGTAAGAATGATGACAAATTCATTTTCTTTAACGCTGTTTTTTCTTCTGTATTTGTTACAGTTTTTGAAAAGCGTTTTCCAGGTTACTTCTTCACGTTCATGAGGGAAGCTAAGTTTTGATACATAAGACCTGCATTCCGAAAGCATCATCTCTTTTTTTTCAAAATCCTCTTTTGTTTGAACAGTTTTAATGAATCGTTCATCCAAATTAATATTGACCACATCTTCGTGATTGCAATAAAAAGTCATTGGGCCTGGTACGGCCTGTAATAAATCGATAACCTGAGTGAACAACTCCGGGCTGACTTCCGAAGATTTTACCAAATGAACTTTAATCATTGAATTTATTTTTTATTGAACAAGTCATTCAAATCGCCACCTCTTCTTTTTTTATTCATATAACTATCCATGGATTCACTCAAGTTTCCCCACACTTCTGAAGTCATTCCTGCTTTACTAAAAAACACGCTATTGTGTCTTTTAATATTCATGCTTTCGGCAATGTCAACAGCATCCAATGTAGCACCTAAGAAACT
>CALPIT020000065.1 GCA_943323705.2 Streptomyces griseus | reverse complement strand
TCATCCATGTCATTGCCATCCATTTCCATTACCAACCAATCGAAAGCTTCAAATTTGGCTCTTAAATTTCCTAAGCCGAGTACTTTATCTGTAGAACCGTCAATCTGCTGACCATTACAGTCAATGGTAGCAATAAGGTTATCAATTTTTTTATGCGCTGCAAAGAGCACTGCTTCCCAATTTTGTCCTTCGTCCAATTCTCCATCACCATGCAATGAATAAACAACGTGGTTGTCATTGTTTAACTTTTTTGCCAAAGCAGCTCCTGCCGCTACACTTAATCCTTGACCTAATGAACCACTTGCCATTCTTACTCCTGGCAAATCTTCATGAGTTGTGGGATGACCTTGTAAACGTGAGTTTAATTTTCTGAAAGTTGATAATTCAGCAACAGGAAAATATCCACTTCTAGACAAACAGCTATAAAAAACAGGAGAAATATGCCCATTACTTAGAAAAAACACATCTTCACCAATACCATCCATGGTAAAATCGGTTTTGTGCTCCATAACTTTAAAATACAATGCAGTCATAAAATCTGTACAACCTAAAGAACCACCCGGATGCCCACTTTGAACCGCGTGTACCATTCTTACGATGTCTCTTCTAACTTGTGTAGCTGTTTCCTGAAGTGTGGCCATAAATTTTATTTTTATAATTTGCCCGCAAACCTAAAGCAATTAATATCAAGCGCAAAGAAAAATTAATCCCCATCTGGTATTATTTCTGTTGATTGAAAAAATCTGTTTTCTTTATAAAATTTAGCTTAACATTGTACACACATTCATTTTTTTGATTGTAATTTGAAATAACAGCTATTATTTTAAACGCATTTTGTTTATTTTTTATCTGAAACATTATTGATACTTTTGTAGTGAAGGTTTAATTACTCATTCATGGACAATATAATACTTAGTAGTGGGCTTTCTTTTTTAATAACTTTTTTCTCAATTCCTGTAATCATACAGGTAGCTAAAGAAAAGAAGTTATTTGATGAGCCGGATGACAGAAAAGTGCATAAAGCCGTAATTCCTACCCTTGGCGGTTTGGGCATTTTTGCAGGCTTTGTGATAGCCACTTTATTAGGTGCTCCTCAGTCCGGAAATTCTGAATTACAATACTTTATGGCCGCTGCCATTGTCATCTTTTTCTTAGGTTTAAAGGATGATATTCTGATTCTTTCGGCCAGCAAGAAATTTTTAGGGCAAATCATTGCAGCAGGTATTCTTATCAAATTTGGAGCTGTGCAAATAACCAACATGCATGGTTTTTTAGGCATTTACGGTATCCCCAATGTGGCAAGCATCGTACTTTCCATGTTTACGATTATTGTCATCACCAATTCTTTCAATTTGATTGATGGCGTTGATGGCTTGGCAGGAAGTCTGGGTATTTTAACCACACTCAGTTTTGGAACTTACTTTTACTTTATTGGTCAAATGCCTTATGCGGTTATGGCCTTTGCTCTTGCCGGAAGCCTAATAAGTTTTTTGATTTACAATTTTCCACCTGCAAAAATATTCATGGGAGATACGGGTTCTTTACTCGTTGGACTTATCAATTCTATCCTAGTCATTAAATTTATCAATGTTGCGGCAGATCCATCAACAGTGCTACATTTTGAATCAGCTCCTGCTATTGGTTTTGCGGTGATGATGATTCCTTTATTTGACACTTTGCGTGTTTTTGGCTTGCGAATATTAAGTCGGAGATCGCCTTTCAGTCCAGACAGAAACCATATACATCATTTTTTACTTGATCTTGGATTGAGTCATAGAAGCACTACATTAATCTGCTTTTCCGCTAATCTGTTGTTTATCATTTTTGCAGTTTTATTTCAAAATATAGGCACTACATTATTGTTGAGCTTATTGTTTGTTGTGGGATTTGCTGCCACCGGGTTCATTTATCAACTTCGTCAGAAAAAAATGAAAAAGAAAGTGGCTCAAGAATCTGTAGGCAGGGAGAAAGAGCTCATAGGTACCCATAAAATGCTTAATCTCGTTTCAGAAACTGCTGATATCGACTAATTTTAGCTCACATTTCAACTTCTTCTACAAAAACTACATTTTTTACCCGCAGATTTTAATAAATTTGCGCCAATAAAATTATATATGTCAGACATCAATTCCATACTTGAAGATACATCTTCAACCATGAACAAGGCGATATCACACCTTGAATCAGAACTAATAAAAATTAGAGCCGGAAAAGCTAGTCCGGGAATGCTTGAAGGCATTATGGTGGATTACTACGGTAGTCCAACCCCACTTAATCAAGTAGCCAACGTTTCTATTTTGGATGCCAGAACCATATCTCTTCAACCTTGGGAAAAATCTATGCTCCAACCTATTGAAAAAGGAATCATGGCTGCCAATATCGGCATCACACCACAAAATGATGGCGTAAATATCAGATTGTTCTTACCACCATTAACAGAAGAAAGAAGAAGAGAATTGGTAAAAAGATGTAATGGTGAAGGGGAAAATGCTAAAATCTCTGTTAGAAACATTCGCAGAGATGCTATTGAACAAATCAAGAAATTACAAAAAGACGGCACTAGCGAAGATGCCTGTAAAGATGCTGAGAAAGATGTGCAGGATACTACCGACAAATTCATCGCTTTGGTTGACAAACATTTAGCCGCAAAAGAAAAAGAAATCATGGCTGTTTAAAATAAACAACCCTTTCATTTTTGTTTTGTTGTCATTCAATAGCCTTTTTCAATCTCATCCATATGCATTCTTCAAGAGAAGAACTCTTTATTTTATTTTCGATTCCGTTTTACAGTGTTATTATCGGAATCGAAATGCTGATGAGCAATTGGCAACACAGAAAATATTATTCCCTCAAAAGCACACTTGAAAATGTATTTTTCACTTTAAGCAATGCTGGTCTAGACTTACTTTTCAGAACACTTTTTTATGTCGCAATCTTGGTTTGGTGTTACAATCACCATTTCATGAAAATTGAAAATGTTTATGGCTATTGGATTTTACTTTTTTTTCTTGAAGACCTGGCATTCTATTTTGAACATCGTGTAGATCATTATTGCAGAGTATTCTGGGCAGTACATGTTACACATCATTCTTCTGAAGAATATAATTTAACCACTGGATTCAGGTCTTCGGTATTTCAACCCGTTTACAGATTCATTTACTTTATACCGATAGCATTAATGGGCTTTGAGCCGTTAGATATTATCTTTATGTATTCTCTTACTCAAACTTATGGCATTCTGGTTCACACACAATATGTAAAGAAAATGCCTCGCTGGTTTGAGACATTTTTTGTAAGTCCATCACATCACAGAGTGCATCATGCAAGTAATGTGAAATATCTTGATAAGAATATGGGCATGTGCCTTATTATCTGGGATAAAATATTTGGAACTTTTCAGGAAGAATTGGATGAGGAACCCGTAAAATATGGACTAACCAAACCCATTGAAAAAACAAACAATCCATTCAGACTGGTTTTTCATGAATGGCAGGCTATTGGCAAAGACCTTAAAAAAAATGTTTCCTTTTTTACCAAGCTGAAATATCTATTTATGCCGCCTGGATGGAGCCACGATGGGAGTTCGCAAACTGCCAATGAAATGAGAAAAAAATTGCTGTAATATTTTTTTCAATTGATTATTCTAAAAAATAAAAATGCAAATCATACCAGTAAACGATAAGACTACACACCAACTTTTCATGAATCTACCATTAGTCATTTATAAAAATGATAAAAAATGGATCAGACCATTGGATAAGGATGTGGAAGAGGTGTTTGATGATAAAAAAAATAAAGCTTTTCGTTTTGGAAAAATCCAAAGATGGATATTGAAAAATGAAGAAGGTGAATTGATTGGAAGAATTGCTGCGTTTGTCAACAAAAAATATAAAAATAAAGGCGATGAAGGTGCTGCCGGCGGAATGGGATTTTTTGAGTGTATCAATAATCAAGACGCTGCTGATTTGCTTTTCAATAACGCCAAACATTGGCTGATCAATGAAGGCATGCAAACCATGGATGGACCCATCAATTTTGGCGAAAGAGACAAATGGTGGGGATTGGTAACGGAAGGTTTTATTGAACCACTTTATGGCATGAATTACAATCCGCCTTATTACAAAACTTTATTTGAAAACTATGGATTCAAATGTTTTTATGAGCAGATTTGTGTGGGGATGAATGTTAAAAAACCATTACAGCCAAGAATATGGGAAAGGCATGACCTAGTAGAAAAAGACCCTGCTTTTTCAGCAAGGTTTTTAAAAAAATCAGAGCTTGTAAAATATGCAGCAGATTTTACTGAGGTGTATAACAAAGCCTGGGCTGGTCATGGGGGATTGAAACAACTCACTATAGAACAGGTGGTGATGATGTTTAAAAAAATGAAACCCGTAATGGACGAAAGAATTTTATGGTTTGCTTATTACAAAGAATCCCCTATCGCCATTTTCATCAACCTTCCTGATTTGAACCAATGGTTTAAATACCTCAATGGAAAATTTGGATTGCTGCATAAATTGTATTTTTTATTGCTGAAAACATTCAAACCAAACAAAAAATTCACGGGATTGGTTTTTGGAATTGTACCTGAATTTCAGGGAATGGGGGTGGATGCCTATATCATTGCTGAATCTGCAAAAGTTTTACAGTCAAGTAAAGTTCAGTATACCGATTATGAAATGCAGTGGATTGGAGATTTCAATCCCAAAATGCTGAATATCGCACAAAATTTAGGAGAAGTGTACACTTCAAGAAAGTTGGCTACATACAGATATATGTTCGACCAAACGATTCCTTTTAAAAGACATCCTATTTTATAGAATTGATGTATTAAAGGATTAAATTTGATTCCCGAATTTTTAAGCCCGGATTTTAATTATGGATAAATTTATTGTTTCAGCCAGAAAATACAGACCTCAGAATTTTAGTACAGTTATCGGGCAATCGCATATCACGACTACATTAAAAAATGCAATTAACAACAACCAGTTGGCACATGCATTTTTGTTTTGCGGACCAAGAGGTGTGGGTAAAACAACCTGTGCCAGAATTTTAGCCAAAACCATCAATTGCGAAAACAGAGATAAAGACGGTGAAGCCTGTAATAAATGTAACAGCTGCGAATCTTTTGACCATGGCTCATCATTCAATATTTTCGAACTGGATGCGGCGAGTAATAATGGCGTAGATGGCATGAGAGACCTTACAGAACAAGTTCGTTTTTCACCACAGGCAGGTAAATACAAAGTGTATATCATTGATGAGGTTCACATGTTAACCACTCAAGCATTCAATGCTTTTTTAAAAACATTAGAAGAACCGCCACCTTATGCCATTTTCATTTTAGCTACAACAGAAAAACATAAGATACTACCGACCATCCTTAGCCGCTGTCAGATTTTCGATTTCAAAAGAATTACACCTCAGGATACCGTTGAACATCTTGAAGATATTTGTAGTAAAGAAAACATCACGGCAGAAAAAGCGGCACTGCATGTAATTGCCACAAAAAGTGAAGGTTGTCTTAGAGATGCGTTGAGTATTTTGGATAAAATCGTAAGCTTCACTGGAGGAAACATAACTTATAAGAATACGCTGGAGAATTTGAATATTCTGGATGAAGATTATTTTTTCAAATTGCTAGAACAGTTGAAACAACAACAATTAGCCGACTCACTATTGCTTTATGATGAAATCAACCAGAAAGGATTTGAAGGCGATATTTTACTGGAAGGATTTGCTGAGTTTATCAGAAACCTTTTGGTGAGCAAAGATGCTAAAGCTGTAAAACTTCTTGAGGTAGCCGATGACTTTAAACCCAAATACATTTCAAGTGCTACCTCTACGGATACAGGTTGGCTTATCGCCTCATTGAATATTATTTCAGAAACGGCTATTCAATACAAACAAGCCAGAAATAAAAAATTACATGTTGAACTAGCGCTGATTAAACTCGCTTATTTGAGTCAGGCAATTGAACTCAGTCAAAATAACGACAGCATCTCTAAAAAAAAAACAACTGATCAGGTAAAAGCCATTTCCTTTAAATCATTGCCTTCATTTGTTTTACAATCAGAAAAAAAAGCAGCAGAAATTTCGATAAAGAAACCTGCATCTATCAAGCCTGTTGAAAAAGCAGTTTTGGTAATTGAAGAACCGAATACTGAAATAAAAAAACAGATTCCAGTTTCAAAATCAACAACTGCTGAAGCGAAAAAAGAGCCTTCGATGAAAATGGGTTCTTTAATCAAGATTCAAGAGCAGATTGCTCAGCAAAATAATTTAATTAACGGCACCAGAACATTAGATTTAGAGACACTTACTGAAGCATGGAATCTTTATATTGAAAAAATGACAGCTGCAAATAATCACACAGCAGTAACTAATTTTAAGCTATCTACTATTCAGATTACGGATGAAAATAATTTTGAAATTTTTACTGATACAGTAATTCAACAGCGATTTATTGAGGCAGAAAGATCTCAACTCGTATCTTATATGCAACAATATTTCAATAACAATCAGTTGAAATATAAGATCACCATAAATGAAAAAGCGCCTGAAGTAGACAATGGTCCAAAGCCCATAACCGCCAAAGAACATTTTAAGATGCTCTCAGATGAATACCCATTGATTAAAGAACTGAAAGAAAAACTAAAATTAGACCTAGAATATTAAAATAAATCAAAGAAAATTTCAACTGAATTCGTAACCTTTCAAAATCCCGTGAAATTTTCCATTTTTTGCATTAATTTCGGGCCTCAAAAGAAAAAAAAGAAAAAATATGGCAGAGGTAATCAGAATGCCCAGATTGAGTGATACCATGACAGAAGGAAAAATTGTGTCTTGGAATAAGAAAGTTGGAGATAAAATCAAACCAGGAGATGTGCTGGCTGAAGTAGAAACTGATAAAGCCACCATGGAACTTGAAAGTTATAATGAAGGTATATTGCTACATATAGGAGTGGCTGCCGGTAGTGCAGTTATAGTGGAAGGCATATTGGCTGTAATAGGAAAAGAGGGCGAAGATTTTCAATCTTTGTTGAGTGATGCTCCTGCTGCACCTGCAAAACAAGATTCACCAGCTGTGGCAGCTCCTGCTGCTGCAACTCCAGCACAGGCACCTGTTGTGGCTCCTCCTGTTGCCAGTGGAGATGATAGAGTAAAAGCTTCACCATTAGCTAAAAAAATTGCCGCTGAAAAAGGAATTGATATCGCTGCTTTGATGGGTAGTGGTGATGGTGGCAGAATCGTAAAAAAAGATGTTGACCAATATACGCCTGCAGCAAGTACTCCAAAAGCTGTTGCTCCTGCTGCAATGCCATTCATGCCTGCTGGTACAGAAGGTTTTACCGATATTCCTTTGACTTCCATGCGCAAAACCATTGCTCGCAGATTAAGTGAAAGTATGTTTGGTGCTCCTCATTTTTATCTGAACATGGAAATCAATATGGACAATGCGATGGCAGCAAGAATAGCTATCAACGAAGTGAGTCCGGTTAAAGTTTCATTCAACGATATGATTATCAAAGCCTGTGCGGCAGCATTACGTCAGCATCCTGATGTAAACAGCAGCTGGATGGGAGATTATATTCGCCAGAATCACCACGTTCATATCGGTTCTGCGGTGGCCATGCCAGATGGATTGATTGTTCCTGTTATCAAATTTGCTGACCAGAAATCATTGTCGCAAATCGCTGCAGAAACAAAAAGCTTATACGCAAAAGCAAAAGATAAAAAAATACAGCCAGCTGAATTCACTGGAAATACATTTACCATTTCTAACTTAGGTATGATGGATATTGAAGAATTTACCGCCATCATCAATCCACCAGACAGCTGTATTTTGGCAGTTGGAAGAATCAAAGAGGTTGTTGTTAAAAAAGGCGACAAATTTGATGTAACCAATGTGATGAAAATAACCTTGAGTTGTGATCACAGAAGCGTAGACGGTGCTGTTGGAGCAAGCTTCTTACAAACATTGAAAAAATATATCGAGAATCCTGTGACAATGCTGGTGTAAAAGCCCCCTCAATCCCCCGAAGGGGGAAGTTTGTGGTTTGTTGTTTGTGGTTCGTTTAAGGGTTTAAATCGCTTCGCTAGTTTAATGGTTTAATTCGCTATGCTGATTTGTGAAAGTAAAAGCATATCCAGCTTTATCAAGCCTATCAAGCTTATCCAGTATCCAGTATCTAGTATCTAGTATCTAGTTAGTATCCAGCTTCCAGAACATGACCAATTCCCCTTTAATATTATATGACGGCGTTTGCAATCTTTGTAATTATTCTGTTCGGTTTATAGTCAAAAATGACAAGAAAAGCGTGTTTAAGATTGCTTCACTACAAAGCGAATTGGGGCAACGAGTTTTGGCAGAACATCTTCTTGATCAAAATTCATTTTCAACATTCATTTTATATGAAAACGGAAAATTATACTTCAAATCAACTGCAGCTTTAAAAGTTGTAAAAAAGCTAAATGGACCGGTAAAGCTGCTTTACATTTTCATAATCATCCCTCCTTTTATTAGAAATTTCATTTACGATTTTGTAGCCAGGAATAGGTATAAATGGTTTGGGAAGTCGGATGTTTGTTGAGGTTTGGGGTTTGGGATTGGGGGTTTAATGGTTTAAGTCGCTACGCTGGTTTAATGGTTAGACAATCCAGTATCTAATATCCAGTATCTATCTTAATAATCCAGCATATCTAGCCTATCCAGCTTTATCTGGCCTATCTAGAAAAAAATCCCTCTCCCACACAATATTCACAAAACAATCACGTTTATAGTGATGGAGTTTTACCCCTAACCCATGAAACTCCTATTTAAAAACCAATAAATATCCTTAACATGAAAACCTTAACTAAGGCAGTACTTGTACTGTTAACCACCGTCGCTTCTATGTCTGTTTTTGCTCAAAAAACCGACAAATCCATCAAATCTATTTTCATTGAATTTCCGGGATCTATCGAAATTTCAAAAAGCACATTAAAGAATACACTTGTGGCCAAACCAGGTCAGTCGGTTGCTATTCGCTTTAATGAAAAATTCGTTTTTACCGGTAAAGTGATGAGCAATGAATTGAAATACTCCGACTTACAGTCGATGATTGTAAAATCAGATATATATCCCAACACTTTATTCCAGTTGTCTAAAATTACTGACGAAGGAAGTAAGATAAAATATGTTGGACGTATCATCAATACTGATGCCCTTGAAGTTTTTGAAATCAAGAACGATATGGCCGACAATTATCAGTTGCAAAAAATTGATCTGGACAGAATCTTACAAGATTGCAGTTATTAATTCCCCTAATTATTAATAACTATTGCCCTAACCAATCCAAATCCTTACAATCATGAACAATTTTACCAAATCATTTGTGCTGGCATTATTATGCCTCATCAATACGGCTGTTTTTGCTTTGCCTAAATTAAACAGCTACCCAACAGCAACAGCAACCATCTACCTCGATTTCGACGGGCACATGGTAAACGGGAGTTTGTGGAACGGAGGCATGCCCATCGCATGTATCGCTCCTACATTAACAGATGTTCAAATCACTGAAATATTCAATAGAGTGGCGGAAGATTATCGACCATTCAATGTGAACATCACCACAGATTCAACAAAGTTTTTGACAGCTCCTTTATCTCAACGTATACGCATTATCGTTACACCAACCAGTGCATGGAAACCAAATGTTGGAGGCATCTCTTATATCGGTTCTTTTACCTGGGGAGATGACACACCGGCTTTTGTATTTTCAGACAGGCTTGGTCCCAACAATACTAAATTTATTGCAGAATGTTGCAGTCATGAAAGTGGCCATACGCTTGGATTATCACATCAATCTAAGTATGATTCTGCTTGTAATTTCTTAGAAACTTATAATTCTGGAAACGGAACAGGTGAAACAGGCTGGGCACCCATCATGGGCAACAGTTACTCAAGAAATATGACAGGATGGAATGACGGGCCTACACCCTATGGCTGCGCAAATACACAAGATAATTTAAGTATCATTACATCAACTAACGGTTTCGGTTACCGTACAGATGACTACTCAGATTCTTTGAACGCTACAGCATTTTCACCCAACAATACATCATTCAGTATCAATGGCATTATAGCAACGGGAACCGATAAAGATGCTTTCAGATTCAATATCACACAAAGTACAAATGTCCATATTGATGCTACACCATTCAATCAAGGTGCAAACAACAGCGGATCAAATCTTGATATTAAAGTTATGCTCTATGATCAGAGCAAAGTTTTGATAAGAACTTATGACGCTGCCAATACCATGAGTATATCAATTGATACCATTTTAAAAACTGGCAACTATTATTTTGTGCTAGATGGTACAGGTAATGTCAATGCCAACAATTACGGCAGTATTGGTTCGTATGTCTTAACTGGATTCAGAACCGTACTTCCTATTAAAGAAGTGACCTTAACCGGTAATACAGACAATAACAAACATAATCTTAGTTGGAATGTGATTTCGGATGAGCCTCTACAAGCAATTATTGTTGAGTATTCAACCGATGGAATGAATTTCAATGTATTGAATTCAATTACTCTCACATCAAAAAACATGAGTTATTTACCCAACGATGAGAACACTAGATATTACAGAATTAAAGCGGTATCATATACTAATCAAATGATGTATTCTAATGTAATTGCTTTGAGAGGAATCAGTAAGCCGGTAAATCCATTTATAGTTTCTACTTTGGTACATCAGCAAATTACTGTTAATGCATTTGAAAATTATCAGTACGCCATATTAGATGCCAATGGAAGAATGCTAGCTAAAGGCAATGGTTACAAAGGAAACAGCAACATAGATGTAAGCAGATTTGCATCAGGATTGTATGTAATTCAACTTTATGGAACAACAACAAAACAAACAGAAAGAATTATAAAACAGTAAGGTAGATTCATGTGTAAGTAAAGGGGTTGGCGTTAGGGGCCGGCCCCTTTTTTGTTTTCCACAAATCCACAATTCTAATATTAAGTAAT
>CALPIT020000064.1 GCA_943323705.2 Streptomyces griseus | reverse complement strand
ACTCCATTAAACTCTATAACACAATGGCATTGGGACTTCGGAGATGGAAGTGTATCTACTACTCAAAATCCGCAACACGTTTTTGTGGACACCGGCTATTTTGATATTGAACTTATCACTTATAATAACGGTTGTGCAGACACGCTTTTAATTAATGATTACATAAATATTAAAGCCCCAATTGCGAAGTTTAAAATAATTTCAAATTGTGTTAACAGATATAGAAAAGAATTTGTAGACAGTTCAATTGGAGCAGATACATGGTTATGGAGTTTTGGGGATGGACAAACATCAACAGATCAAAGTCCAGTTCATGATTATGACAGTTCGGGTACTTACACAGTATCATTAACCGTACATAACAATCAAACAGGATGTGATTTTACAAAAACAATGACAACTTTTGTTGTAAATCAAATTGCTGAAATAGATGCCAGTGATACAGTAATTTGTCGTGGGGATTGTATCATAATTTCTGCTGCGAATATGAACCCAAGCTTATTTTCTTCAATTAGGTGGAATTTTGGCGACGGCATCGGTAGCAATTGGGGAACACCATCATCACTTTCACCAATCACTAAATGCTATTTAAGACCTGGTATATTTTCTCTTACACTAACGACAAAAGACAAAAATTCATGTTTTGATACAATAAGAAAAATAAATTACATAACCGTAAATGGCCCGACTGCTAATTTCGATGCCATATCAAATACAAGCATTTGTTCATCCGCAAGTGTATGTTTCAGCGATAGTTCAACAAGTGATGGCAGAAACCCATTATCACATTGGATCTGGAGTTTTGGCGATGGCACAACAGACACTACAACTTCAAGAACTATTTGTCATACTTATACTACCGGAGGTATTTTCAACATCACAGTAACGGTAGTGGATAGTAGCGGATGTAGCAATTCATTTACCAGACCAGGTTTAGTGACTGTTTATCATCCTTCAGCATCATTTAATACATTAGATACGATTAGCTGTCCGCAACGTAGTGTTAGATTCAATAACACTTCTACAGGATCTGGATTGACTTATCTGTGGAATTTTGGTGATGGACCTGCAACTTCTACTGAAACAAGTCCAACACATATCTACAGAAGAAGTGGTCAATTCACAGTTACATTAATCGTTTATGATAATCATGGTTGTTCTGACACAGCAGTATTAACCAATGCTGTACGTATCGTAACACCTCAAGCTAATTTCACCATGAGTGACACCTTGGCTTTATGTCCACCACTTGTTGTGAATTTCACTAATACATCAGCAAACTATAACACTTACAGCTGGAATTTCGGTACAACCGGTGGTACATCTTCATTATTCAATCCCTCATTCACTTACACTGTTGCCGATACTTTCCGTGTTGCATTAACTGTAACCGGACCAGGTGGATGTGTGTCTGTGAAAAGAAAAAATATTATTGTAAAAGGACCAAGAGGTTCATTCACTTATGGCGGACTTTCAGGTTGTGTTCCATCATCTGTAAACTTCACTGCCACAACAAGAGATGCAGCAAATTTCGTATGGGATTACACTGATGGAAACATAGTGAATACTACCGCTTCAACTTCTGCACATATTTATTCTGAACCAGGTGCTTATGTACCTCAACTTATCCTTAGTGATACAGCAGGTTGTGTTGTACCATTAACCGGAACTGATACTATAAGGATTTACGATATCACATCAAGATTCAATTTCAGCACACCAACATTATGCGACAATGGATCTGTATTTTTCAATAATACTACTACTGCGGCTGATGCAATTACTGGATATGCATGGAACTTTGGTGATGGCACACCAATTATAACAACTGCTAGCCCTTCACATTTGTATACTACAACAGGATTATTCTATCCACAATTAATCTCTACATCTCTTCATGGATGTAAAGACACTTTAACGAGCACAATTCCTGTTAAAGTTGTATCATCACCACAAAGTGCTATACAGCAATCAGCAAATGGTTGTGTAAACTTAACGGTTAACTTCCGTGGCTTACTAACTGTGCAGGATACTTCATCAGTTACTTGGAACTGGGATTTGGGAAATGGCATTCGTTCATTATTAAATACACCTCCAAGTCAGATTTACAATGTGGCCGGCAATTATCCGATTACGCTTTTAGTAACCAATAGTTCAGGTTGTAAAGACACAGTAAGATCAGTTGTTGAAGCTTATGCAATTCCGACAATTGATGCAGGTATCGACACCATGATATGTAAAGGAAGAGGTGCTACATTGCAGGCTTCCGGAGGAAGTACATATGTGTGGACACCTTCAACAGGCTTGAGCTGTACCAATTGTGCTAGTCCGGTTGCCAATCCTGCAAACCCTGTTCAATACTTTGTTACCGGTACATCCATACATGGTTGCACTAACAGAGACTCAATAAAAGTATCAGTAAAATATCCATTTGCGATGACAGCCAGCAGAAAGGACTCACTTTGTGTGGGCAGTTCTTTGAGAATATCAGCCAATGGCGCACACTCATATGTTTGGTCTCCGTCAACAGGATTAGATAATACAACCTCAGCAACTCCAATAGCGTCGCCTTCGACCACAACCACTTATCAAGTAATTGGTACTGATGATAGAGGCTGCTTCAAAGACACAGCTTATGTTCCTGTTGTTGTTTTCGAAATCCCAAGAGTAGAAGCCGGAGCCGACAGGACTATAAATGTGGGTCAATCCATTGATTTGATTCCTCAGGTATCCGCTGACGTTATTACTGCCAGATGGTCGCCTACAGGAAGCATATTTAGAGACGTTTTCCCGGGTGTAACCGTTAGGCCAAATGCAACAACTACATACACCGTTTTGGTGACTAACAAAGGCGGTTGTACGGCATCAGATCAGCTTACAGTGAATGTTCTTTGTAACGGAGCCAATATGTTTATACCGAATACATTCTCACCAAATGGTGATGGCATGAATGACCTGTTCTATCCTAGAGGAAGCGGAATTTTCACCATCAAGAATCTAAAAATATTCTCACGCTGGGGTGAAATCATTTTCGAAAAAAATAACTTCAATGCGAATGATGCCAGCAAAGCCTGGGACGGAACATTCAAAGGAAAAAAATTAAACTCAGATGTGTTTGTATACATGGTTGAAGTGGTGTGCGACAATAATGAGAAGCTATTATTCAAAGGGAATATAGCGTTGATAAAATAAAATTAAACCTGTTTTTATGAATAGATCAGACAGGGCTCAAAGTCTTTTGAGCCTTGCTTTTCAACCTTTTAAAAACAAAAAAATAAATAAAAAAGATGACTGCTAAAATCAAATAAAAGAACATCAAATTCGTTTAATAATTACCGTAACCTAATAACATCCGAACCCATGAAACAAACAAACACCTGTCTATTAATCGCCTTTGCGCTGCTCGGAACTTTTCGCACAAATGCACAAGACATGCACTTCTCACAGATATTTGAAACACCATTGCTGCGTAATCCTTCTTTAACCGGCATCTTTACCGGAGACATAAGATTACAATCAGTTTACCGCACACAATGGAATACAGTAACTGTACCTTACCAAACCACATCATTAAGTGGTGAAGTAAAAAAACATGTGGGCAACGGCGATGATTTCATTTCGTATGGTGGCCAAATACTTTATGACAAAGCAGGATCCATCGCATTAACCAGTACTCATATTTTACCGGCTTTTAATTACAACAAATCATTAAGCGCCGACAGAAACATGTATCTCTCTTTAGGGTTCATGGGTGGATTGGTTCAGCGGAGTTTCGACAGAAGCAAAATGACCACCAATAACCAGTATGATGGAACGATGTATAATGGTGGACTATCGGATGGCGAGAATTTAGCATCTTCCTCTTACTCTTATCTCGACGGAAGTGTGGGTATGAGTCTTAACGGACAAATTGGATCTAATGAAAACAATAACTTTTTCGCTGGCCTTGCTTACCATCATTTTAATCAATCAAAAAGAATTTCTTTTTACAATTCAAGAGCTCAAGAAATGACTCCTAAGTGGGTAGCTTCAGGTGGATTGAGAATCAGTATGACAAACTCATCGTTTTTTACTTTGCAATCAGATTATACTGTGCAAGGAACTTACAAAGAAATTATGGGTGGGGCCTTGTATTCTTGGAAACTTGACCCTAATGATGAAAATAAATACATCCTGCATGCTGGAGCTTATCTGAGATGGAAAGATGCCATCATCCCGGTTGCCAAGTTAGAATTCAGACCATTCGCCGTTGCAGTAAGTTATGATGCCAATATTTCACAACTGAAACAAAGTAGCAATGGAAGAGGTGGATTTGAAATGTCTTTAACTTATCAAAAAATGAGAAAATTCAATAGCAGCTTAGATGCTATCAGATGTCCCAAGTTTTAAATCATAACAATCCTAAGAACTGCATATTCCTGTACTAACAACTTAAGATTTTGTTTTTATGGATTGTTTGGATAACAGAGGCCTCGCATTGTGCGGGGCTTTCTTGTTTTTAAAAATTGATTTATATAACCAACTTTTTTGAACGAATTTTGTTTATAATTTTACACTTAACTTAAAAAAACAAATTATGGCCCTGCAAATTGGACAACAAGCTCCTGAATTTACTTTGTACACTACTTTTAATGACACCATCAGCCTAAGCGATTATGCCGGCAAAAAGAATGTGCTTTTATTATTTTTTCCTCAAGCTTTTACTGGAAACTGTACTAAACAACTATGTTTTGCAAGAGACAACATGTCTGTTTATAACAATATTGATGCCCAGGTAATTGGGATTTCTGTAGATTCCGTAGCAACTTTAAATAAATTTGCTGGAGAACAGGAACTAAATTTCCCTCTTGTGAGCGATTTCAATAAAGAAGTATCAACTACCTACGATTGTTTACATGAATCTTTCACACACATGCACATGAAAGGTGTAAGTAAAAGATCTGCTTTTGTTATTGACAAACAAGGCATTGTGCAATATGCTGAAGTATTGGACAATCCTGGCGACCTGCCTAATTTTGAAGCAATAAATGCTGTTTTAGAGCGTTTATCATAATAAACCGGAATTGAGCCGGATAAATTTTTATTGTTTTTTTTTGAAAAACAACACTTTATTCGGCTCAATTTCCTTAATTTAGTATTCTGTCTTTAAAACAATCAGGCATTGAAAAAAATATTCTACATATTTATTTTAATTTTCGCGCTGTCAAATACATCATTTGCACAGAGCAAAACTGCGCTTGATCCTACAAATCTTCCCTCTAAATTCATCAAGTTTTATCCTAATCCAGCAACAGCTGTGATCAATTTTGATTTTCAAAAAGGATACAACTCAAATTATTCTTTGCTCATTTTCAATTTTATGGGGAAGAAAATTTATGAATTAAAAAACACCCCTTCAAGAATCAACATCAACCTTGAAGATTTCTACAGAGGAATTTACATCTACCAGCTGCGCAATCCAAAAGGCGAAGTTCTCGAGTCTGGTAAGTTTCAAGTGGTTAAGTAACTTTCTATTTCTTTCTGTTTCTTTTTTAAATGTCATGCCTACTATATATGCGTAATTTCAATACCTTAGAAATTCTTGAATTCGTTATTACCCCTTCTCCCCTCTCAATTTTTCAGTAACCTTTTTTAATTGTGTCAAAATGGCTGCATTTAATATGTTGGCAAACTGTTTGACATGCTTACTTTTGCGAACAAATTACAATTACCATTCAAGAAAATAATATGTCAACAGAACAAGAAACGACAACTGAGAACAACAACGAAACTGAAATTAAAACAGATCTTGAAATTGTAACAGAGTCAAACATCAAATTACAAGAAGAACTTGTTGAGCAAAAAGACAAGTATTTAAGACTAGTAGCAGAGTTTGATAATTTCAGACGTAGAACAGCAAAAGAAAGAATGGACCTGATGCAAACTGCAGGCAAGGAAATCATAGTTTCTTTATTGGATGTGATGGATGATTGCGACCGCGCAGAAAAGCAACTGAAAGCCAATGGCAATGAGACAGACAATGAAGGAACACTGCTCGTTTTTAATAAGCTTCGTAGCTTACTTCAGCAAAAAGGTTTAAAAGCTATGGAAAGCATCAATGAAGATTTTGATGTAGAAAAACATGAAGCTATTTCGGAAGCGGCTTTGGCTCCGGAAATGAAAGGAAAAGTGATCGACGAATTAATGAAGGGCTATTACTTAAATGATAAATTAATTCGTTTCGCAAAAGTTGTAGTCGGTAAATAAAAAATAAAAAACATACATATTCCAAAATCTGAAAATGGCGAATAAAAGAGATTATTACGAAATACTTGGAGTTTCCAAAACTTCTACACAGGATGAGATAAAAAAGGCATACCGTAAAGTTGCCATGCAATTCCATCCGGACAGAAATCCAGGAGACAAATCTGCAGAGGATAAATTTAAAGAAGCGGCTGAAGCATACGAAATCCTAAATGACCCTGATAAAAAGGCACAATATGACAGATTCGGACATAATGCCTTCAGTCAGGGAAGAGGCGGAGCTGGTGGTGGCTATAGCGGTGGTGGTATGAATATGGACGATATATTCAGTCAATTTGGAGATATTTTTGGTGACGAAGGATTTGGCAGTTTTTTTGGAAACCGAGGCGGTGGCGGTGGAAGAAGAAGCACTGGTACACGTGGCAGCAATCTCAGGGTTAAGCTAAAGCTGAATTTTGAAGAAATGGCCAAAGGTGCCAACAAGACCATCAAGATAAAAAAATATGTAAAATGTACAGGGTGTGCGGGCAGCGGTGCAAAAGATAAAAGCAGTGTACAAACCTGTAGTTCATGTAATGGCAGCGGGCAAGTAAGAAGAGTACAAAATACTTTTTTAGGACAAATGCAAACGGTAACTACTTGTCCAACCTGTAATGGCGAAGGGACCACAATTGCGGCAAAATGTACCAGTTGTAAAGGCGAAGGCAGGGTTTACGGTGAGGAAACCGTTACGATAGACATTCCTGCAGGTGTACAGGAAGGCATGCAGTTGAGTGTAGGTGGCAAAGGCAATGTTGGAGAACGAGGCGGTAGCTTTGGCGACTTGATTGTTCAGATTGAAGAGGAACCACACCCACAATTACAGCGTGATGGATTGAATGTAGTGTACGATTTGCATATTTCATTTCCTGATGCGGTTTTTGGCACACAAACTGAGGTGCCTACTATTGATGGAAAAGCTAAAATCAAAATTCCTGCTGGAACACAAAGCGGGAAAATATTCAGATTAAAAGGAAAAGGATTCCCTCATGTGAACAGCTATGAGAAAGGTGATCAGCTGATTCATGTAAACATATGGACGCCACAGCAAGTAAGTGACGAAGAAAAATCAATGCTCGAAAAAATGAACCAATCGGCCAACTTTGAGCCCAAGCCGGAAAAAAATGATAAATCTTTTTTTGAAAAAGTAAGGGAAATGTTCAGCTAGATAAAATTAGTTAACGCCTGTCTTTTTTATTGCCATACAATTTTATGGCTTTGTCGAGAAGGATTAAAAATTGCTTCTGTAAATAGTTGCTTTCATCTGCTGATGATTTTGAAAAGCTCTTGATAAACGACCATGATTGTTCGTTATAATACTTCGACTTTTTTAATTTCAATGCAAACATGGTAACCGCTGCAGCGAATTTTAATTCTTTGTTCACTTGATTAATTGGAGTAAATACCGTATTCGCGTTATAATGTATTTTTTTAATGATGCTGTCTTGGTTTAATGAATAATTCAAATCCATTTGAGCGATTTCTATTACTGATTTTGAATTTACAAGCTGAAGGTTTTTTTCTGTTGGCACAATTTCAAAAATTGCCATTACCCCACTTCCGCTTCCTATTTCGCCACCCTCCAGATTGTTGAGTGTATCAGCAAGTGCTTCTTTTTTATTATCAAAACCTATCAACCTATAGGATTTCACATATTCTGAATTGAACTTAAGATTCATACAAGCATCATCAGCAACTGCATAAAAAGTTTGGGTAAGTTCTTTCACCAGCACGCGTTCAGCTTCATGAATATCATCTAAGTAAGCATAATTACCATTTCCCTTTTTGGCTAAAGTTTGCAATTTAGAATCTTTGAAATTTCCCATGCCCACACCGAGGCAAGTAAGATATACACCTGTTTGACGCTGGTTTGAAATCAATTCATCCAAAGCTTTTTCTGAAGTTTCTCCTACATTGAAATCGCCATCTGTGGCGAGAATCACTCTGTTGGTTCCACCTTTAATAAATTTTGATTTTGCTACTTGGTAAGCGACACGAATAGCAGATTCGCCGGGAGTATCCCCTTCAGCCTCCAATTCTTCTATTGATTTAAGGATTTTTTCTTTTTCAACTCCTGAAGTTGGCGACAACCAAACTTGTACAAACCCACCATAAGTAACGATTGAAACCGTATCAATAGGTCTTAAGTTTTTTACAAATAGTTGAAATGCGGCTTTTAATAATGGCAATCGATTGGGCATATCCATGCTTCCGGAAACATCAATTAAAAAAACAAAATTTCCTGGAGGCACTTTATCTAAAGCGATTTTTTTTGCACTCACGTTAACGTATAGCAGCTGTTCTTTGTTATTCCAAGGGCAATTGGTAAGATTAGACTCTACCGCAAACAAACTATCGCCATGAGGCTGTTTATAATTTAAATTGAAATAGTTGATGAGCTCTTCGGTTCTTACTGCATCTGGAGGAACCAGACTGCTCATGTTTAAAAACCTTCTGACATTGCTGTAAGAAGCCTTATTGACGTTAAGCGAAAAACCAGTGGCAGGATATAATGCAGATTCAACGTATTCATTTTCTACAAGTTGAAAATAAGTTTCATCACTGGCAAACCATTGTCTAAAGGATGATTGACTCATATCTTTAGTCATGGAAATTAACTTCGGCTGGTTTTTACTTACCGCATCTGCTGTTAACTTTAATATGATTTTTTGCCACTGGTCTGTTTTTACCCTCACTGTAGTTTTTTCATACCCATCAAGTGTGATGGTTAATGAATCATAAAGTACTTTTTCGTTGATGCCAAAATCTCCCGAAGTCCCGCTAATGAATAAAGTTCGTGAAGAATGTACGAAAATTTTGGCGTTGGGAAGTGGTTTGTTTTTTTCGTCTTTGATTTCGCCTCTAAGATAGTACTGCCCTATAGCAACATTTGCTAATACTGAAAAAAAGAAATATAGAAAGAATCTCTTCAAGGAATAGGGGATTACTCCCTTCTAATTTAGTGGTTTTTTCTGAAATAATTGAAATATATTCAAATAAATTACTCCGCTAATTGAAATATCTCTCTAAGATTTCTACCGAGACCATCATAATCTAATCCATAACCTACTACAAATTTGTTAGGAATACTAAAACCAACATAGTCTAATGTTAATGGATATTTCAATGCTTCGGGCTTGTGTAATAAGGTAGCAATTTTTACTGATGTAGGATGTTGATCCTTTATTTGAGGCAAGAAATCATGCAATGTTTTTCCCGTATCAACGATATCTTCAATGACTATAACATCTCTGTCTTTCAAGCTCACATCCAATCCAATTGAAGTAACCACATTACCGGTACTTTTTACGCCCTGATATGATGCCAATTTAATAAAACAAACCTGAGCTTCGATTTCGAGTTCTTTAAACAAGTCTGATGCAAACATGAATGAACCATTAAGTATCGCAATGAACAAAGGTGTTTTTCCTTTATAATCAGTATTGATTTCCTGTGCAATTCTTTTTACCTGCTCATTAATCGCTGACTCAGAAAGAAAAGTAGAAAATGTTTTATCATGTACATTAATTGTTGACATACTCGTTATTTTGATATAATTAATTGCTGACCGATTTTTAATTTATTAGATGTTAAGCCATTTATTTCTTTCAAGTCCGCAATGTTTACTTTATATTTTTTAGCAATTGTGGCAAGACTTTCGCCATGCTTTACTTTGTGTATTTTTACTTTTGCCTTAACCTCTTTTTTATTTTTTTGATTTAGCTTTTGCTCGTTTTTATTTTTCTTATTCTTTGTTGATACAACAACTTCATCTGGTTCTACATATTCTTCTTTGATGATGACGCCAGACCTTAATGACAAAATGCTTCCCGGCCTGATTTGATCTGTTTCATTCAATCCATTATAAGCGAGTAATGAGCTTAATTGAAGTCCATTTGATTGTGAGATTTCATATAGAGATTCGTTGCCTTTTACTTTGTATTTCTCTTGTAGTCCTTCCGTTCTTTTTCTTTCGAGATAAAGCCAAACTGATTCTTCAAGAAGTCCGTCAATGATTAAATCGTTATAATCCAGCAGATTGGTTAATGGAATATTGTAATGAGTTGCTATGGCTAATAAAGACATTCCACTATCAGCATAAACTGCTTTGAGTCCGTTATATGTTTTTGATTTTAGTTTGGTTGGCTCAATAATATTTGTAATCTTTTTTATAGACTTATCTACGAAAGTAAATTTGGATTTAGTAGTCTCTAATTGATAAATACTATAATCAGGAATCTGATTTAGTGCTTGTTCTGTAATATCGTATAGTTGGTTATCTTCTATTGTTTTAATTAAAATTTCTGGATATCTAGGATTGGTAGCATAACCTGCCTTTTTCAAACCATAAGCCCAACCTTTGTAATCCATAGGATCTAGACTAAATAAAAAAGCATAATGTGCTCTTGTTCTTAAAAAATCACTATGGTCACGATAACTAAAAATAGCGCTATCATATTTTCTGAAACATTCACCATTTTCGTCATCATCATGATAAACTGACTCTCCCGTCCATTCGGCTTTGCATTTGATACCAAAATGATTGTTTGATTTTTTTACCAAGACGCTATTGCCGCTTTCTGTCTCCAAAACTCCCTGTGCTAACGTTATAGCCGCAGGAACACCAGACCGTAGCATCTCTGCGACAGCAAGATTTTTATACGTTTCAATGTAAGCCTTTGTCGTAATTTTTTGAGCAAAGACCATATTGAACAAAACACAATAAAAAAAGGTAACGGCTATATACTTCACCGATTATTTTTTTCTGATTAAGGTAATTCCATCTCTAATCGTAAGCATCACTTT